>DAITLT010000154.1:0-7642 GCA_036835505.1 Pseudomonas sp. | reverse complement strand
TGGCGCGGATCACCATGCCCAGGCCGCGGCGGCTGGCGTTGATGGTGTGGATCTGCTCGTAGGAGCGGATCGCCGCGGTGAGGGCGGTGTACAGACGGTTGCGCGAGAGTTCCGACTTGGTCTTGTAGTCGTTGATGTCGTAGTCGCGGATGGCTTCCATTTCCGGGGCGTAGCCCGGCTGGCCGGTGCGCAGGATGATTCGCGCCTCGCTGTTGCCCAGCTCCTGGCGAATCCGCCGCACCAGTTGCAGGCCGGCATCGTCGGACTCCATCACCACGTCGAGGAGAATCACCGCGATCTGCGTCTGCTCGCGCAACAGGTGCATGGCCTCGGCGGCGCTGTAGGCGTGGAGAAACTCCAGGGGGCGGCCGAGCACCTCGGTGTTGGCCAGGGCAAAGCCGGTGGACTGATGCACGTCCTTGTCATCATCGACGATCAGCACACGCCAGGTCGGCGTGTCATGCGGGTCCTCGCTGCTGAGCACTTCGTCTTCAAAGGAAAACAGCTCGTCATCGTGTTCGCGGCTCATCACTAACCCTTACTAATAGAGGCAAGCTGGCGTGCGGTCGGGGCAGGCGCTGGGTGGCGTTGGGCGCGGCACTGGTCTGACTGCAGCCGTCAAATCTGGCTTGAGTCTAGGCCGAAAATCGCCAATCGGCACGGGCGTACGCGCTCTGCCACGAGTCCGGTGTTGGCGCCACCGCAGGGCGGGAGCGCCGTCAAACAAGGCTTACTGGGGCTTGTTCTGCTGGGCCTTGAGCAGGTCGCGGATCTCGCCGAGCAATTGCTGGTCGGCCGTCGGCGCGGGCGGGGCGGCAGGCGCTTCGGCGCTTTTCAGTTTATTGATGGCTTTCACGCCCATGAAAATGGCGAAGGCGACGATCAGAAAATCCAGCACGGTCTGGATAAATTTGCCGTAGCTGAGCATCACGGCCGGGGCGCTGCCTTCGGCGGCCTTGAGGGTGATGGCCAGGTCGGTGAAGTCGACCCCGCCGATCAGCAGGCCGATCGGCGGCATGATGATGTCGCCGACAAAGGAGCTGACGATTTTGCCGAAGGCCGCACCAATGATGATGCCGACGGCCATATCGACCACGTTGCCTTTGACCGCGAAGGCCTTGAATTCACTGAGCACGCTCATGGGTTGCTTCCTTGTGGAGGTGGGTGGCGGCAGTGTAAGGCCCCAACCGGGGCGCCGTCATCCCGCCGCCTGGCGCCAGCTGCGGCGACGGGCGGCGCGCTAACCTCGGCGCCTTTGATCCTGATCAAGGGGCCGCACGAGCGGCAAGGCTAGCCTGAGAATAATTATCACAGGAGCTGTCCCATGCACGTAGAACACCATTCGTTGACCGCCGACTTCCCGGAACTGCGCGAGCAACTGCACAACCTGCGTCAGCAGGATCAGCACTTTGCCCGTCTGGCCGATGAGTATGAGGCGCTGGACAAGCGCATCTGCCGTATCGAAGACGGTATCGAACTGCTGGATGAAGACGCGCTGTCGACCCTCAAGGCCGAGCGTGTGGCCATGAAGGACGAGCTGTCCCGCCAGCTCAACAAGGCCGCCGAGCCGGTTGGCTGCTGCGGTAAGTGCTCCTGCTAAACCCCTCTCCAGCGGGCGCACCGCCGTTCGCTTAAGGCGGCATCGCTGTAGCCGGGTAAATTCCGCAGAGTTTATCCGCGCTACACAATCCGCCTGGCTTGACTTAGCTGTCCTCGCTCGAGGTTAAGCCCAGGGCCGTTGGCGGGCCGGGGCGGCCGAGCAGGTAGCCCTGAAAGTTCTCGCAGCCCAGCTGCAGCAGCAACTCAAGCTGCTCCTGGGACTCCACGCCTTCGGCGATGACCTCCAGTTCCAGACTCCGACCCAGAGCCACGATGGTGCGCACTATGGCCACGTCGTTGCTGTCGCTGAGCAGCTCGCGAACGAAGCTGCGGTCGATTTTCAGGCGTGCCAGGGGCAGGCGCTTGAGGTAGCTGAGGGATGAGTAGCCGGTACCGAAATCGTCCAGGGCAAAGCGCACCCCGTATTCGCGCAGTTGCTGCATGCGTTCGATCATGGCCTCGACGTCTTCGGCCAACTGGCTTTCGGTCAGCTCCAGCTCCAGGCGTGTGGGGTCGGCGCCGCTTTCGGTCAGGGCGTCGAGCACATCGCTGACGAACTCGGCGCCATGCAGTTGGCGGGCGCTGACATTCACCGCCAGGGTCACCCGCGGGGATTGCCGCTCCTGTTCCCAGGCGGCCAGTTGGGCGCAGGCTTGGCGCAGGACAAAGCGCCCCAGGGGCAGGATCAGGCCGCAGCTTTCGGCCTGCGCAATAAACTCGCCCGGCGCCACCACGCCGCGCTGCGGGTGTTGCCAACGCAGCAGCGCTTCGGCGCCGAGCAACTGGCCGTGGCGGCCGACCTGGGGCTGGTAATCAAGGAAGAACTCACCGCGCTGCAGACCTTCGCGCATCTCCCGCTCCAGGGCCGTGCGGCTGTTGATGCTCGCCTGCATCTGCGGATTGAAGAAGCGCAGGGCGTTGCGCCCGCCGCCCTTGGCCTCGTACATGGCCAGGTCGGCGCGCTTGAACAGCTCCTCGACATCGCCCTGGGCATCGGAAAACAACGCCACGCCAATGCTGGCCGTGCAACTGTGCGGCTGGCCGGCCAGCAGGTAGGGCGCGGCCAGGCTGCGCAGCACCTTGCCGGCCACGGTCTCGATCTCGCCGATGGCCAGGTGGGGTTGCTGGGCCAGGCTTTCCAGGAGCAGGACAAACTCATCGCCGCCCAGGCGCGCCAGGGTATCGCCGGCCCGGCACTGTTCGCGCAGGCGTTCGCTGACCTGTTGCAGCAACTGGTCGCCGAGGGCGTGGCCGAGGGTGTCGTTAATGTCCTTGAAGCGGTCCAGGTCGATAAACAGCAAGGCGCCGTCCTGGCGTTTGCGCCCGTGGCGGGTCAGGGATTGCTGCAGGCGGTCGAAGAGCAGGCGGCGATTGGCCAGGCCGGTGAGCGGGTCATAGAAGGCCAGTTGGTGGATTTGCTCGAGGTTTTTCTTGTGCTCGCTGATGTCGGTGGAAATCCCGCACAGGGCGTAGATCGAGCCATCCGGGTGACGCAACGGGATCTTCACCGAGAGAAAGGTCTGCGCCGGGCTGCCGTCGAGGTGACGATTGATCTCCTCGGTTTCCACCCGCTCGCCGCGCTGCAATACCAGGCGGTCGTTTTCCCGCAGGTTGGCCACGGTTTCGGCATTGAAGAAGGCTTCGTCGGTCTGCCCGACCACCGCCTGCAGGGGCTGGCCGAACAGCTCGCAGACCTTGCGGTTGGCGTACTGATAACGCAGGTTCTGGTCCTTGATGTAGATAAACGCCTCGACGCTGTCGAGGATGGTGTTCAGGCGTTTTTCCTCATTGAGGATGTGCCGGGTCTGCGCCGCCACCCGCCGGCGCAGCCACAGGTTGCCGGCCACGGCCAAGAGCAGCAGTGCGCCCAGTGCGGCCAGGCTCCACCACAGCGTCATGGAGATGCGTCGCGGCAGTGGCTGGCCGCCCCAGCGCTGGAGGATCTGGTAGTAGGCCGAGTGATTGTCGGCCTGCAACTGCTGCAACTGTGCGTCGATGGCCGTCAGCAGTGCGGCATTGCGGCCCTTGCCGCTGGCGTAAAACAGTCGCGCCGGCTGGAACATGATGGTGGTGTCGCGCAGGCCGAAGCGCGGCGCCTGGAAATCGCCAAAGCGCTGGTTGGCCACCGCCGCATCGGCGCCGCCGCTGGCCACCAGGGCAAAGCCCTCGAGCAAGCTGGCCTGGGGCAGCAACTGGGCCTGGACGCCAAAGCTGTCGAGCAGGTTTTGCAGGTACTCCTGCTGCACCGAGCCTTGCAGCACGGCGATGCGCCGCCCCTGCAGATCGAGCAGCGAGGCCAGACGCAGATCGCCATGGCTGTATAGCTGCGACCAACTGAACAGGGCCGGGGTGCTGTGGAAGCTGAGAAAGGCTGCCCGCTCTTCGCTCCAGGCGACGTCGGGCATCAAATCAATGCTGCCATCGCGGGTCTGCTCCAGGCACTGCTGCCACTCGCAGGGCACTGCCTGCAGGGTCCAGCCCTCGGTCTCGGCGATATGCTCCAGCAGCTCGCCGAAAATCCCCGACAGGCGCCCGTCGGCGCCCTGCAGCAGCTTCGGCTCGTTGGCATAGACGCCGACTCGTACGGTCTGGGCGCTGGCCGCAAAATGGCTCAGCAGCGCCACGCCCAGCAGCACAAGGCGCAGCAGGCGGGCGGGCGAGCGAGTGGTGGGGCGGCAGGTGCTGGGCACGGTAAGAATCCCTGGGGGCTAATGATCACCTTAGCTCAGGGCGTGGGGGCGCACCCTCAATCGGCCCAGCCGCGCCACACCCAGGTCATCGGCCGTGGGCCTTGCAGGTAGCTGCTGTCGAGTTGGCCGATACGAAAGCCGCCGGCGCGGATCAGTGCGGGGATGTCGCGGTTCAGGTGGCAGCCGCCGCTGAAGGGTTTCCACAGCGGGGTCAGGCGATGTTGCCAGCGCGCCACCGGCAGATCCGGTGCCAGGCCGTGCTCGCTGAACAGCAGCTTGCCGCCGGGCTTGAGCACCCGGCGCATCTCCAGCAGCGCCGTGGCGGCATCGGGGATGGTACACAGGGTAAAGGTGCAGACGATGCTGTCGAAGCTGGCATCGGCGGCCTGGATCTGGCCCAGCTCCAGGGCGATCATCTCAACCGGAATGCGGATTTGCGCGGCCCGTTGCCGAGCCAGTTTGTGCATCGCCGCCGCCGGATCGACGCCGACGATCAGGCTGACCCTGGTCGGGTCGTAGAAGCTCAGGTTGAGGCCGCTGCCGATGCCGATCTCCAGCACTCGGCCCACGGCCTGGGGGACGATCTGCGCGCGGGTCTTCATCACCGCACCCATGCCGCAGGCGAAGTCGATCAGGTGTGGCAACACATGCTGGTCGTACAGATTCATTTAGCGCCCCAGCCGGCGTAGCTGGTCGGACTCGACGATGCGCGTGCCGTCCTCCTCCTCCAGGGCCAGACGCCACAGGGCGTGGGCCAGGGTGCTGGCCTTGATGCCGCGGTACTTGCCCGGAATCCAGCGTGCCAGAGGCGCCAGCAGGCGTTCGCCGAGGCGGAATTTGCGCCGCGCCCCGAGCAGCAGGGACGGCCGGACGATGGTCAGTTGTGGCCAGTTCTGGGCCTGCAGGGCGGCTTCCAGTTCGCCCTTGACCCGGTTGTAGAACAGCGCCGAGTGCGCATCGGCGCCCAGGGCGCTGATCACCAACAGGTGGCGGGCGCCGAGGGCGCGGGCGCGCTCGGCAAAGGCCAGCACCAGGTCATGGTCGACGGCGCGAAAGGCCGCCTCGGAGCCGGCCTGCTTGAGCGTGCTGCCCAGGCAGCAGAAGGCAATATCGACGTTGCCGCTCAGCTGCGGCAGCAACGCAGCCAGCTCGCCGACCGGATTCTCCAGGTGCGGGTGGGCCACCAGCGGCCGCCGGCTGGGGGCCAGCACGCGGGCCACGGTCGGCTCATTGAGCAGGCGATCAAGCAGGTGCTCGCCGGTCAGACCGGTGGCGCCGGCGAGCAGAATGCGTTGCGGGGTTAGGTACATGGACAACCTCTCTGCGGTTTAAGCTCAGCTTAGTGGCTGGCTGCTGGTTTGTCCGTGGCGGCGGCGCTTAGCGCCTGCTCGGCGTGCTGCTGGCGCATTTTGTGCCACTGGGCGAGCACCGCCTTGGGCGCCCAGATCTGTGGCTCGGACGGCTCGAAGTCCTCGGCCTGTTCGCGGGCGGCAATCTGCTGTTTGGCCAGCACGAAGGCTTGCTGCAGGTCGTCGGTCTGGTTCAGGGCATCGCGCAGCAAGGCGCGGCCGAAATAGGTGAAGTCGGCGTCTTCCGCGCAGCCAAACGACACCCGGTCGGCGCGCGCCGCGCTGATCACCAGGGTCTTGGCATCTTTCAGCAGCGGGATAAAGCCGCCGGCATAGCAGGCGGAAATCACCACCACCTTATGCCGTTGCTGCAGGGGCTTGAGCAGCTCGGCCAGGGCGCTGGCGGGCAGGTCGTTGAGCTCCAGGCGCGGCTGCACCAGGGCCAGTTCATGGCGACTGGAGCCGTGGCTGGTCAGGTAGATAAAGATCAGGTCTTCCGGGCCGCTGCGCTGGGCCAGGGTCTGCACTGCGCGGCTGAGGTTTTCGCGGGTGGCCAGGGGGCGGTCCTGCAGGTGATCGCGGTGGTTGATCAGGCTGATCTGACCGCGGGCGGCAAAGCGCTGGCTGAGCAGTTGATTGGCGAACTCGGCCTCGCGCAGAAACACGCTCTGTTGGCCATCACCGGCCACGGTCAGGCTGTACAGCTCAATTGCCGGAGTCGAGGCGGGAACGCCCGCCAGGGCCTGTTCGAGCAGCGCGCCCTGGGCCAGCAAGCCCAGCTCCAGCGGATCGCTGAGGGTTTTTTGCTGTTCGTCGCGGCGCCGCTCACCGTAGTGCCACTCGCCGGCCTGCGCGTTGCCATCGGCCAGGGTCAGGCGCCCTTTGCCGTGGTACAGGTCACGGGCGAACTGGCCCTGGTAGACGCTGCCATCGGCCAGACTCAAGCGACCCTGGCCGGCAAAGCGCCAGTGCCGGAACTGGCCCTGGTAGTGGCGCTGGTCGGCGCCATGGAATTCCCCCGCACCGCTCAGTGCGCCTTGCTTGAAGGTGCCCAGCCAGACGTCGCCCTCGGCGCTTGCATAGCGGCCCTGGCCGTGGAACTGGTTGTCACGAAAGGCGCCGCTGTAGCTGGCACCATCGCTGCCGCTGTAGCTGCCCTGGCCGTTCAGTTGGCCATGCACGAACTCGCCGGTGAAGCGCTCGCCCTCGGCGTCGCTGCGGCTGCCCTGGCCGTTGGGCTCGCCCTGTTTAAAGGCGCCCTGATAGCGGCTGCCGTCGGGCAGCTCGAGGGTGCCGAAGCCGTGATAACGGTCGGCCTTGAAGCCGCCGTGGTAGCTCAGGAGGCCTTGCTGCAACTGGCCTTCGCCGTGGCGGCGACCGTGCTTGAACTGGCCCTGGTAACGGTTGCCGTCGGCGTCGCTGAGTTGGCCCAGGCCATGGAACAGGCCCTGGCGGAATTCCCCGACATAACGCTCGCCATTGCTGCCCTGCCATTCGCCGTGACCGTCGGCCTGGCCATCCTTGAAGTGCCCGGCGTACCAACTGCCATTGCGGTAATCGACCCGCCCCTGGCCCTGCAGCAGGCCATCGACAACCTCGCCGCGATAGCGGCCGCCATCCGGCAGCACGGCGTTGGGCGGCGTCAGGGGTTCGCCCTGGCCGCAGGCAGTCAACAGCAGGGCAAGGCTCAAGGGGGCAAGCAGGTGGCGCATGGCAGACATCCAGGTCGACGGGGCCTGGTCAGTATGCCGCAAAGTGGCGGGGAGAAATGCACACGGGGCGCCATTGGCGCCCCGTGCAGGTTGCGGCACTGCGTCTGCGTTCAGACGAAGCAGAGGGTCAGCGGTTCGGCGATATAGGCCGGTTTCGCTGAGCCTTCGATTTCCAGCACGGCCTTGGCTTTAAGCAGCCACTGGCCGGGGTTCTTTTCGTTGGCGTCGACCAGGGTCACCACCAGGCGCACCTTGGAGTTGACCTTGACCGGCTGGATAAAGCGCACGCTGT
>DAITLT010000153.1:0-7655 GCA_036835505.1 Pseudomonas sp. | reverse complement strand
CCCACCGGGCGCAATTTCTATAGCGTCGATGTGCGCAATCTGCCGACGCCGACCGCCTGGCGCATCGGCGTGCAGGCGGCGGATCGGCTGCTGGAGCGGCATCTGCAGGACCACGGCGACCACCTGCGTCAGCTCGGCCTGTCGATGTGGGGCACGGCGACCATGCGCACCGGCGGCGACGATATGGCCCAGGCTCTGGCCCTACTCGGTGTGCGTCCGCTGTGGCTGGCCGGCAGCCAGCGTGTCGAACGCTTTGAGGTTATGCCGCTGGAGCAGCTCGGCCGCCCGCGGGTGGACGTGACCCTGCGCGTGTCCGGGTTCTTCCGCGATGCCTTTAGCAACCTGATCCGCCTGTTCGACGATGCGGTGCAGGCAGTCGTCGATCTCGATGAGCCGGAGGATATGAATCCGCTGTCGGCGCGGGTCTGGCGCGAGTCCCTGGCCCTGCAGGACAGCGGCCTGGATGAACACGAGGCGCGTAAACAGGCCGGCTGGCGGGTGTTCGGCTCCAAACCGGGAGCCTATGGCGCGGGCGTGCAGAACGCCATCGAAGAGCGTCTGTGGCAAACCCGCGAGGACCTGGCCGAGGTTTACCTGAACTGGGGCGGCTACGCCTACGGCACGCACAGCGAAGGCGCCCCGGCGCGTGGGCAGTTCGCCGAGCGTCTGGAGCAGATGCAGGCGGTGCTGCACAACCAAGACAACCGCGAGCACGACATCCTCGATTCCAACGACTACTACCAGTTCCAGGGCGGCATGCTCGCGGCGGTGGAAACCCTGCGCGGGGCCAAGGTGGCCAGCTACCACGGCGATAACAGCCAGCCCGATACCCCGCGTATCCGCACCCTGAAGGAAGAACTCAACCGCGTGGTGCGCGCCCGTGCGGCCAACCCCAAGTGGATCGAGGGCATGCAGCGCCACGGCTACAAGGGCGCGTTCGAGCTGGCGGCGACCATCGACTATTTGTTTGCCTTCGACGCCACCAGCGAACTGGTCGACGACCACCAGTACGCGCTGCTCACCGATGCCTATCTGCTCGACAAAAGCACCCGCGACTTTATCCAGCAGCACAACCCCGGCGCCCTGCAGGACATCCTCGAGCGCCTGCTCGAAGCCCAGCAACGCGGCCTCTGGCAGCACCCCGGCGAGTACCGCGAAGCCCTGGAAAACCTGCTGATTGATAGCGAGGAAGCATGATCACGTTCGTAGCCCGGATAAAATCCGAGGCATTTGCACTCGATATTCCCGGATTGCATCCGGGCTACGCAGCGCTCGTTCGCGCTCACCGGAGCGTAGGGTGGGTTAGCCGCATGCCAGCATTGCCAAGCATCACGCCAGTCTGGATGCGGCGTAACCCACCATCGGCGCAACGCATACCATCGGCTGGTGGGTTACGCGGCGCGCTATCGTCCTGTGTGGTTGCAAGTCCGCCGTTCTGCGCCGCCAACCCACCCTACGTTTGCCCGAACGGATCACGACCATGACCGAATACCACTTCCCCCTCGCCGCCGTGGTCGCCGCCGATGAGCTGAAACTGGCGCTGTGCCTGGCGGCCATTGATCCGGCGATTGGCGGCGTGCTGATCGAAGGGCCACGCGGCATGGCCAAGTCGACCCTGGCCCGTGGCCTGGCTGATCTGCTGGCTAGCGGCAGCTTTGTCACCCTGCCGCTGGGCGCGAGCGAGGAGCGCATCGTCGGCACCCTCGATCTGGACGCTGCGCTGGGCGAGGGCCGCGCGCAGTTTTCCCCCGGTCTGCTGGCCAAGGCCAATGGCGGCGTGCTGTATGTCGATGAGGTCAATCTGTTGCCCGATCATCTGGTCGATCTGCTGCTGGATGCCGCCGCCAGCGGGGTCAACCATATCGAGCGCGACGGCATCTCCCATCGGCATGCCGCGCGTTTTGTGCTGATCGGCACCATGAACGCGGAAGAGGGCGAGTTGCGCCCGCAACTGCTCGATCGCTTCGGCCTTAACCTGGCCCTGGATGCCCAGCCGCAACCAGCTCAGCGCGCGGAGATTGTGCGGCGCCGGCTGGCCTTTGATGCCGATCCGCAGGCGTTTCTTGAGCACTGGCAAGCGCAGCAGGATCAACTGCGCGAGTGTTGCCAGAGCGCTCGTGTGCGGCTGGCGGCGATCCCGCTGGATGACGCCGCCCTGGAGCAGATCAGTCAGCGCTGTTTTGCTGCTGCGGTGGATGGCCTGCGCGCCGATCTGGTCTGGCTGCGCGCCGCCCGCGCTCATGCCGCCTGGCGTGGTGCTGCACATATCGAGGTGGTGGATATTGATGCGGTGGAGGCGTTCGTTCTGCGTCATCGTCGCCGCCAAAATCCGCCGCCTGCCGCGCAACCCCCGCAGCCGCAAACGCAGCCCGACCACAGCGCCACCAGTGAGCAGCCACAAACACCGCAAGGCGAAGGGCAGTGGGGCGAATTACCCGCCCAGGCGCAGAGCCTCGGCGTCCGGCGTGAACCGCCGCGCTGGACAAAAAAGCCCTAGGCATCCGCCCGCGCACAGCCCCTGGTGCGGATGCCAGAACAGCCCCCGGCACTTTGGGCGGTGGACGCAGCGGCGCCCGTCGCAGTGGCGCGGCGGGTCGTATCGACTGGCCGGCAAGCCTGCTTAAGGGGCGCCCGCGCAGCCGCCAGGAATTACTGTTACGACCACGCAGTAGTAAACCCGCTGAACTCTGGCTGGTGATTGTCGACGCCTCGGCCTCGACCCGCCGGCATGGCGCGCTGAGTAAAGCCAAGGGCTTGCTCAGTGCCGTGTTCGAGCAGGCGCGCCGGCAACGTGCGCGCCTGGCCGTGCTGCACGCCAGCGGGCGCCAGGCGCAGTGGTTGTGGCAGGGGCAGAAGCCTTCCCAGGCCTTGCCGCAGTGGCTCGCCGAGCTGGGCGCGGGCGGCGGCACGCCGTTGCTGGCGGCCATCCAACAGGCTGCCGACTGGCAGGTACGGCGCCAGCGCCTGCACCCGGCCGAGCGTCAGCGTTTACTGATCATCACCGATGGCCGCCTGCGCGATTGGCCAGCCTTAACCCCGAGCGCCTGCCCGGCGCTGCTGGTGGATATCGAAAGCGCGCCGATCCGCCTCGGCCGCGCGCGCCAATTAGCCACTGAGCTGGGCGCCGACTACCGACATATTGATTCGCTGCCGGTTGTAGCCGGCAGCCTGGAGACCGCCTTATGAAAACCCTGTTGCTTATCGGCATCGGCGCCGGCGACCCGGACTACCTGACGGTGCAGGCGATCAACGCGCTGAACCGCACGGACGTGTTCTTCCTGATGGACAAGGGCAGCGCCAAGGACAGCCTGATCGGCCTGCGCAAGACCATTTGCGAGCGCTTTATCCAGGGCCGCGACTACCGCTTTGTTAGCGCCGACTGCCCGGGGCGGGTGCGCGATGTGGCGGATTATCGCGCCAGCGTGGTCGATCTCAATCAGGACAAGCAGCAGGTGTTCGAGAGGATGATTCGCGAGCAACTGCGCGACGGCGAAACCGGCGCCTTTCTGGTCTGGGGTGACCCGGCGCTGTACGACAGCACCCTGCGCATCGTCGAACAGATAGTTCTCAACAGCGGCGAGCAGATCGAGTACCAGGTGATCCCCGGCATCACCAGCCTGCAAGCCCTGGCGGCCAAGCATAGGGTCTGCTTCAACAGCATCGGCCAGGCCGTGCAGATCACCCCGGCGCGGCGCCTGGCCGAAGCCGGCTTCCCGGCGGGGTTGGATAGCGTGCTGGTGATGCTCGACGCCCAGGACACTTACCTGCGCCTGGTTGGCCAGGATCTGCACATCTACTGGGGCGCCTATATCGGCACCGCGGATGAAGTGCTGATCGCCGGGGCGCTAGACGATGTCGCCGAGACCCTGCGCCGTCGCCGCGTTGAGCTGCGCGAGCAGCATGGCTGGATCATGGACAGCTATTTGCTGCGCCGCCGGGCCGGTGCTGGCCCTTGAGGGCGGCGCGGCGGTTCAGTTGGCGACATGCTCCATGGCCCATACGGCGGCCTCGACCCGTGAGCGCAGGCCGAGCTTGTGCAGCAGGTTTTTTACATGAACCTTGACCGTGCCTTCGGTGATGCCCAATTTGCGGCCGATCATTTTGTTGCTGTTGCCGCCGGCAATCATCTTCAGCACCTGGCGCTCGCGTTCGGTGAGTTCGGCCTGGGGTGTGGCTTGCGGCTCGCGCAGGGCCTGGGCCAGGACGCGGGTCAGGGTCGGGCTGATGACCAGCTCGCCACGTAAGGCGACGCGCACCTGCTGGATGAGTTTTTCCGGCTCCATGTCCTTGAGCAAATAGCCGTCGGCGCCAAAGCGCAGGGCGTCGCGCACGTCTTTTTCGGCATCGGAGACGGTGAACAGCAGGATCTTGCCGCTGTAGCCGATCTGGCGCAGGCGCTTGAGGGTTTCCACCCCGTTCATCTGCGGCATGTTGTTGTCCAGCAGGATCAGTTGCGGCTGCAGGCTGTCGATCAGCTCCAGGGCTTCTTCACCGTTGTTGGCTTCGCCGACGATCAGGAAGTCGTCTTCCAGCTCCAGCAACTGACGAATACCGCGGCGCATCATCGGGTGGTCATCGACCAGGAGGATGCGGGCGCACGTCGGGGTGGTTGCGGGGGGCGTGTTCATGGGGGTGAATCCTCTGCATTGCGACCGAGAAAGCCCGGTTGGAATCTCAAGTGAATACGGGTGCCGTGGGGCGTGTTGTGGCTCACGTCGAGTTGTCCATGCAGGCTGCGCGTGCGCTCCTGCATGATGGTCATGCCGTGATGCTGGCGGGGGTTATGGGGGGCGCTGATGCCGCAGCCGTCATCGTTGATCAGCAGTTCGATATATTCGCCTTGCTGGCTCAGGTGGACTTTGACGTGCTTGGCATGGGCGTGACGGGCGCAGTTGGAGAGGGCCTCGCGGGCAATCTGCAGCAGGTGAATCTGTTCGCTGGCATTCAGAGTGAAGGCCAGCGGTTCGACCTGCAGCAGCACCTCGAAGGCGCCACGCTCGGCAAATTCACGCACCGTATCGTCCAGCGCCTGATCCAGGCCGTTGCCCTGGATTTGCAGGCGGAAGGTGGTGAGCAATTCACGCAACTGGCGGTAGGCATTGTTGAGGCCTTCGCGAATCTCCTCGCTGACGGCAAACAGCTGCTCGGCGCTTTCGCCGCGGCGCATCAGGGTTTGCAGGCGGCTGACCTGCAGTTTCATGTAAGACAGCGCCTGGGCCAGGGAGTCATGCAGCTCGCGGGCGATGATGGTGCGCTCGTCGAACAACAGCAGGCGGTGATCCTGTTCACGCTGACGCTCCAGGGACAGCGCCGTGCCGATCAGGTCGGCGAGGGCCTGGATCAGTTCGTTTTCCGAGCTTTGCGGGTGGTGGCCGTCGATGAAATTGGCGCTCAGCTCGCCCAGGCTGTTGCCCTGGTTGCTGACCGGGAAGATCTGCAGGTTGGGCTTGAGTTGCCGTTCGCAGGTGCCGCAGTTGTTGCGTGAGCAGATTTCCCGCGATTCGCTGCCATGCAGGGCGATTAACTGCTCCGCCGGTTTGTGCGGGCTGCCATGCAGGCACAGGGTCAGGCGCAAGCCGGGGATCAGGGCCTGGAAATTGTCGATCAGCAGGTCCAGTTGGCCGGCGCTGGTCAGTTGGCTGGCCAGTTGTCGGCTGCTGAAGAACAGCAATTGCAAGGCGGCATTGGTCTGGTTGAGGGACGCGGTTTTTTGCTCGACGCGGCTTTCCAGGGTGCGATGCGACTCCTCGATGGCATCGGCCATGGCGTTGAAGCTTTCGGCCATCTGCCCGAGTTCGTCTTCCGACTGGAACTCCACCCGCGCCGAGTGATCGCCATCGCGGAAGCGCTCGGCGGCGCTGGTCAGGTACTGCAGAGGGGTGATGACGTCGGTTTGCAGCTCGTACATGCCGATCAACAGAATCAGCACGGTAATAAATAAGGAAGCGCTCTGGATGTTCTGCTGCCAGTTTTGCTTGCGTTCGCTCTTTTGCTGCAGCAACAGGACGAAGTGGTTGAGCTGTTCGACAAAGGCGTCGGCCTGGTCGAGAAACTGCCGGCGATCATCGCTGGCCAATGCCGGGCGCAGGTTGTTGTGCC
The DNA here is from genome assembly GCA_036835505.1 of Pseudomonas sp. Taxonomy (GTDB): domain Bacteria; phylum Pseudomonadota; class Gammaproteobacteria; order Pseudomonadales; family Pseudomonadaceae; genus Aquipseudomonas. The sequence continues at coordinate 1,556 of DAITLT010000153.1, read as the reverse complement.
AGTTGCTTTGCAATTGCAGGTAGGCGCTCTGCAGCGGCGCGTGGGGATCGCTCTCCAGCACCTTGTGCAGGTTGCTGCTGCCCAGACGTTGTTCGAACTTGCTCACCAGGGCGTCAATCTGCTCGCGCGGCTCATTGGCCTGCAACTTCCAGCTCAACTGGTAGGTGGCCATGCGTAATGATCCGGCGGTATTGATGGCGGCGGCATCATCCTGGCTGAGCCAGGCAATCACCCCGGCACTCAACGCGCTGGCCAGCGCAAGGACAGCAATCAGCAGCACGGCAAGACCGGCACGGGCCGGCAATGAGCTGCGCATCCACTTCAACATGACACTACTACCTCCAAAGAACCTGGGCTGCCCCCAGGGCCTTCCCGATACCCAGCCTAAGTGGCTAAGGCACTGTTATTTAAGGACTTATCGCTGAATTAAGAGGCTATCACTTAAGTGGTAGGGGCGCGCAGGGTAGGGGTTCGCCCCGCACTCGCGACTTGACCTAAATCAATTCCCAGGCACAGTTGACTACCTAGTGTGCGACACATGGTAACCGGATTAGGAGTCCGTCATGGCGAGTGTGAAGGTTCAACAAGGCTTGGTGCTGGGTATGAGTACCCTGGCATTTACGATTTGTTTCATGATCTGGATGATGTTCGCTGTACTTGGTGTCCCGGTTAAGGAGCTGTTGCAACTAAACGAAACCCAGTTTGGCTTGTTGGCGGCGACGCCGGTGCTGACCGGCTCGCTGATTCGCTTACCGCTGGGCCTGCTGACCGACAAGTTCGGTGGGCGCATCGTGTTCTTCATCCTGATGCTGGTGTGTGTGCTGCCGATCTACATGATCAGCCTGGCCACTGAATACTGGCACTTCCTGGTGCTGGGCTTGTTTGTCGGCCTGGCCGGCGGCTCGTTCTCGGTGGGCATCGCCTACGTGGCCAAGTGGTTCGACAAGACCACCCAGGGCACCGCGATGGGCATCTTCGGCGCCGGCAACGCGGGCGCTGCAGTCACCAAGTTTGTTGCCCCGGCGATCATTGCCGCGGCCAGTTGGCAGATGGTGCCCAAGGTCTACTCGGCGATCATGTTTATCACCGCCTTGTTGTTCTGGTTCACCACCTACGAGAACAAGGCCCACCGCGTACCGAGTTCGGTCTCCCTGGCTGATCAGTTGCGCACCCTGAAAGACCCGAAAGTGTGGCGCTACTGCCAGTACTACTCGATCGTCTTCGGTGGCTACGTGGCCCTGGCCCTGTGGATGACCAAATACTACGTGCAGGAATACGGCTTCACTCTGCAGACCGCGGCCTTGCTGGCAGCGGCTTTTTCCCTGCCGGGTGGCGTGTTGCGCGCCATTGGCGGCTGGATGTCGGACAAGTGGGGCGCCCACAGCGTGACCTGGTGGGTGATGTGGGTGAGCTGGGTCTGCCTGTTCCTGCTGTCCTACCCGCAGACCGACCTGGTGATCCAGACCGTCAACGGCCCGCAGAACTTCCACATTGGCCTGAACCCTGTGCTGTTCACCGTGCTGCTGTTTGTCATGGGCATCGCCTTCGCCTTCGGC
>DAITLT010000152.1:0-7746 GCA_036835505.1 Pseudomonas sp. | reverse complement strand
GGTACTGGCCGACGCCGATGGATTTCGGGTCGATCTTCACCAGTTCGGCCAGCGGGTCCTGCAGGCGGCGGGCGATGGACACCGCGCCACGCAGCGACACGTCGAGATCGGGGAATTCCTTGGCGGCCAGCTCGGAGGCCGAGTACACCGAGGCGCCGGCCTCAGACACCATGACCTTGGTCAGCTTGAGGCTCGGCAGTTGCTTGATCAGGTCGGCGGCCAGCTTGTCGGTCTCGCGGCTGGCGGTGCCGTTGCCGATCGAGATCAGATCGACCTTGTGCTTGGCGCACAACTTGGCCAGGGTCATCAGGGTGCCGTCCCAGTCGTTGCGCGGCGCGTGCGGGTAGACGGTGGCGGTGTCCAGCACCTTGCCGGTGGCATCCACCACCGCCACCTTGCAGCCGGTGCGCAGGCCCGGATCGAGGGCCAGGGTCGCGCGCGGGCCGGCCGGCGCGGCCAGCAACAGGTCGTGCAGGTTGCGGGCGAACACCATGATCGCCTCGTCTTCGGCGCCTTCGCGCAGTTCGCCGAACAGGTCGGTTTCCAGGTGGGTGTAGAGCTTGACCTTCCAGGTCCAACGCACCACTTCGCCCAGCCATTTATCTGCCGGGCGACCTTGGTTGCTGATGCCGAAACGCTCGCCGATCATGCCCTCGCAGGGGTGCATGCTGCCGGGCAGTTCATCGCCGACTTTCAGGCTGGCGCTGAGGAAGCCTTCGTTGCGACCACGGAAGATCGCCAGGGCACGGTGCGATGGCACGCCCTTGAAGCGCTCGTCATGTTCGAAGTAATCGCGAAACTTCGCCCCTTCTTCTTCCTTGCCGGCCACCAGGCGCGCGCTCAGGGTGGCTTCTTGCTTGAGGAAGTTGCGTAGGCTGGCGAGCAGGGTGGCGTCTTCGGCGAAGCGTTCCATGAGGATGTATTTGGCGCCTTCGAGCACGGCCTTGCTGTCGGCGAAGCCTTTTTCCGCATCGATAAAACGCGCCGCCTCAGTCTCTGGGCTCAGGCTCGGGTCGTTGAACAAGGCGTCGGCCAGCTCGCCGAGGCCGGCTTCCAGGGCGATCTGGCCCTTGGTGCGGCGCTTCTGCTTGTACGGCAGGTACAAATCTTCGAGGCGGGTCTTGGTGTCGGCCAGGTTGATCTCGCGGGCCAGTTCGGCGGTCAGCTTGCCTTGCTCGTCGATGCTGGCGAGGATGCTGGCGCGGCGGTCGTCCAGCTCGCGCAGGTAGCGCAGGCGCTCTTCCAGGTTACGCAGTTGGGTGTCGTCGAGGCTGCCGGTGACCTCTTTGCGGTAGCGGGCGATAAAGGGCACGGTGGAGCCTTCATCCAGCAGCGCTACGGCGGCAGCCACCTGTTGCGGGCGCACGCCCAGTTCTTCGGCGATGCGGTTGTTGATGCTGAGCATAGAGACACCTGACGCAAAGTGAACACTGGCAGGCCAGCCGGCCCGTCGCAAAAAGGCCGGCATTGTAACTGACTGGTGGGGGGTGAGTAGTGAGTGGGGAGTAGTGAGTAGTGAGTGGGGAGTGGGGAGTGGGGAGTGGGCGCGGTGCGGCGAGCCTCGCGCCCGGCTTGGCTTGCGGTGCGGCCAAGATCGGCAGAGAAAACCGCCAGCCGGCTCGCCACCATCGCCACTTACCACTCCCCAGCAAGACAAATCTGCTAACAATGGCCGCCGTACAGGCGGACGCGGGCTGCGCCATAATCGCCCCATCATGAAAGGAGTCGTTATGCCCCCTGAATCGAAAGTTGCTGCCGTCGAAGGCGAAAAAATCCTTATCGTCGATGACGATCCCGGCCTGCGCCGTTTGCTTGAGCGCTTCCTCAGCGAGCAGGGTTACCGCGTGCGGGCGGTGGAAAACACCGAGCAGATGGATCGCATGCTTAGCCGCGAGCTGTTTCACCTGCTGGTGCTCGACCTGATGCTGCCGGGCGAAGATGGCATGGCCGCGTGCAAGCGCCTGCGCGATGGCAACAACCAGATGCCGATCATCATGCTCACCGCCAAGGGCGACGAGGGCAGCCGAATCCAGGGTCTGGAGCAGGGCGCCGATGATTACCTGGGCAAGCCGTTCAACCCGCGTGAACTGCTGGCGCGGATCAAGGCCGTGCTGCGCCGTCAGGCGCCGGTGGTGCCGGGTGCGCCGACCAGCGAGGACGAGACCGTCAGCTTCGGCGACTACCTGCTGTTTCTCGCCACTCGCGAGCTGAAGAAGGGCGACGAAGTCCATATGCTCACCACCGGTGAATTCGCCGTGCTCAAGGCCCTGGTGCAGCACGCCCGCGAGCCGCTGACCCGCGACAAGCTGATGAACCTGGCCCGCGGTCGCGAGTGGGATGCCCTGGAGCGCTCCATCGACGTGCAGATCTCGCGTCTGCGTCGGCTGATCGAACCGGACCCGTCCAAGCCACGCTATATCCAGACGGTCTGGGGCGTGGGCTATGTGTTTGTGCCGGATGGCAATAAGTGACCGTAGGCCGCGCTCGAATGCCCTTCTGTAGGAGCCAGCTTGCTGGCGATCGCATCGTTCACATCGCCAGCAAGCTGGCTCCTACAGGCACAGTGTTGGTCTGATGAAAACTCCGTTGTGGTTCCCGCAAAGCTTCTTCGCCCGCACCCTGTTGCTGGTGCTCGGCGTGGTGCTGTTCTCCAAGGCGCTGACCCTGGTTTATCTGATGATGAACGAGGACATGCTGGTGGACCGCCAGTACAGCCACGGCACGGCGCTGACCCTGCGCGCCTACTGGGCGGCGGATGAGCAATCGCGGCTGGCCATCGCCAAGGCGTCGGGGTTGCGCATCGCGCCTGCGGAGAGCGTGCCGGCCGGCGAGCACCACTGGCCCTACAGCGAGGTGTTCGAGCGGCAGATGCAGGACGAGCTGGGCAGCGACAGCCAGGTGCGCGTGCGTGTGCAGAGCCCGCCGGCGCTGTGGGTGCGGGCGCCGAGCCTGGGTCCGGACTGGCTGATCGTGCCGCTGTATCCGCACCCGCTGCGTGGCCAGCGGATCTGGAGCGTGCTGGGCTGGTTTTTGGCCATCGGCGTGCTGTCCACCGGCGCCGCCTGGATCTTCGTGCGCCAGCTCAGTGCGCCGCTCAAACGCCTGGTGTTTGCCGCCCGCCAGCTCGGCCGCGGGCGCAGCGTGCGCCTGCCGGTCAGCGATACGCCGAGCGAGATGGCCGAGGTATACCGCGCCTTTAATCAGATGGCCGAGGATGTCGAGCAGGGCGCCCGCGAGCGTGAGTTGATGCTGGCCGGCGTGTCCCACGATTTGCGCACTCCGCTGACCCGTCTGCGTCTGGCCCTGGAGTTGCTGCACAGCGATGCCGAGCTGACCGAAGACATGGTCCGCGACATCGAAGACATGGACGCCATCCTCGACCAGTTCCTCGCCTTTATTCGTGATGGCCGCGACGAGGCGCCGGAGCAGGTCGATCTCGGTGCGCTGATTCACGAGGTGGTGGCGCCCTACAACCAGCAGCAGGAGCGCCTGCGCCTGTGTCTGGAGGCCATGCCGCCGCTACCGCTGCGGCGCGTGTCGATCAAGCGGCTGCTGGTCAACCTGATCGAAAACGCCCTGCGCTACGGCGGCAACGGCGTCGAAGTGGCGGCGTATGTGAGTGGCAGCTGCGGCGCGCCCTATGTGGTGCTGAGCGTGCTGGATCGCGGTGCCGGCGTTGATCCGGCGGAGCTGGATGCGATCTTCAATCCGTTTATCCGTGGCGACCGCGCCCGCGGCGGCAAAGGCACGGGCCTGGGCCTGGCCATCGTCAAGCGCATCGCCGCCCTGCACGGCGGCAGCGTGGAACTGCGCAACCGCTCCGGCGGCGGCATGGAAGCCCGAGTGTGCCTGCCGATCGGCCTGATGCTGCCGCGCGACGCGGTGTAAGTTGTTCGTGAGTGGTGAGTGGTGAGTGGGCAGTGGTGAGTAGGGCGGTTTGCTAGCCCTTGCCCTTGGTGCGGGTCAGGTGCGGGCCGCCGTTTTTCTCGATGTACTGGATGATCATCGAGGCCACATCCTTGCCGGTGGTGGTCTCGATGCCTTCCAGGCCCGGCGAGGAGTTCACCTCCATCACCAGCGGGCCGTGGTTGGAGCGCAGGATATCCACGCCGGCCACCGACAGGCCCATCACCTTGGCCGCGCGAATCGCCGTCATGCGCTCCTCCGGGGTGATCTTGATCAGGCTGGCGCTGCCGCCGCGGTGCAGGTTGGAGCGGAATTCGCCGGGCTTGGCCTGGCGCTTCATCGCGGCGATCACCTTGTCGCCGACCACGAAGCAGCGGATATCCGCGCCGCCGGCTTCCTTGATGTATTCCTGCACCATGATGTTCTGCTTGAGGCCCATAAAGGCCTCGATCACCGACTCGGCGGCTGTCTCGGTTTCGCACAGCACCACGCCGATGCCCTGGGTGCCTTCCAGCACCTTGATCACCAGCGGCGCGCCATTGACCATCTGGATCAGGTCGTCGATATCGTCGGGGGAGTGGGCGAAGCCGGTGACCGGCAAGCCGACGCCGCGCCTTGAGAGCAGTTGCAGCGAGCGCAGCTTGTCGCGCGAGCGGGCGATCGCCACCGACTCGTTGAGCGGGAACACCCCCATCATCTCGAACTGGCGCAGTACCGCGCAGCCATAGAAGGTCACCGAGGCGCCGATTCGCGGGATCACCGCATCGAAGCCTTCCAGCGCCTGGCCGCGATAGTGGATCTGCGGCTTGTGGCTGGCGATGTTCATATAGGCGCGCAGGGTATCGATCACCTGCATCTCATGGCCGCGTTCGGTGCCGGCTTCGACCAGGCGGCGAGTGGAATATAAGCGCGGATTGCGCGACAACACGGCGATCTTCATTGAACACCCGTAACGGTAGAGTTGGCAGCCGGGATCGCCGGCTTGTCCTGAATATATGAAAGCGCCGGATTGACCAGCCACTGGCCATCGACCAGGGCCTTGGCGCCGATCAGCAGGCGGTAGCGCATGGCCTTGCGACAGGTCAGGGTGAAGTCCACCGGCCAACTGCGCTCGCCCAGGCTCAGGCGCGTGCGAATTACGTAGCGGCTCTGGCTATGGCCGTTGGAGCTCTTGATGGTTTTCAGGGTCAGCAGCGGCGCCTCGCAGTGGCGATGGCGCAGTTGCAGGACGGTGCCGAGGTGGGCGGTGAAGCGCACCCACGGTTGGCCGTCGCGCTCGAAGGGCTGAATATCGGTGGCATGCAGGCTGGAGGTGCTGGCGCCGGTGTCGATCTTGGCGCGCAGGCCGGCCACGCCGAGATCGGGCAGGGCCACCCATTCACGCAGACCAATCACGCTGAGTTGCTCGAATGTTTTCACGGTAGGCTATTCGACAGAGATGCCGGCATTCTAGTCGGCCAATATGACAAGCGCACCCGCCCATTGCGCGGCGTGCCGCACGGGCGAGAACGCAGATGATGGATAAACCGCTGGAGGCTGTGCGCCTGGATAAATGGCTGTGGGCCGCGCGCCTGTTCAAGACCCGCGCCCTGGCCAAGGCCGCCATCGAGGGTGGCAAGGTGCATTGCCGGGGCGAGCGCTGCAAGCCCGGCAAGGAGCCGAAGGTGGGCGATGAGCTGAGCGTGCGCCAGGGCTTCGATGAGCGCCGGATAAAGATCGAGGCATTATCCGCAGTGCGCCGTGGCGCCGCCGAGGCCCAGGCCTTGTACAGCGAAACGCCGGACAGCCTACTCAAGCGCGAGCAGGCCGCCGCCCTGCGCAAGGCCGGCGCCCTGGGCATGAGCACCGATGGTCGGCCGAGCAAGAAGCAGCGCCGACAAATCGAGCATTGGCGCGGCGCGCAGGAGCAATAGATTTTCCCCGCGCCAGCGATAGACAACCGGCGCTTGGTGCGCCTGCCGGTTTGCGCCTAAAATCGCCGGCCCTGACTGAACACGGCGATTGCGGCATGGCTGATTTCTCCCAGCGTTTTCTTTTTGATGACAGCGATGTGCGTGGCGAGCTGGTCGCGCTGCAGGAAAGCTATCAGCACGTCCTGGCCAAGCACGACTACCCGCCTGCGGTGGCCCAGTTGCTGGGCGAGCTGATGGCCGCTGCGGCCTTGCTGGTCGGCACCCTGAAATTTGACGGCCTGCTGGTGCTGCAGGCGCGCTCCAGCGGCGCGGTGCCGCTGCTGATGGTCGAGTGCTCGAGTGCCCGTGAGTTGCGCGGCATCGCCCGCTACGAAAGCGCCCAGCTCGGCGAGTTGGCGACGCTGAGCGAACTGATGCCCGATGGCGTGCTGGCGATTACCGTTGAGCCGACCCAGGGCCAGCGCTACCAGGGCATCGTTGATCTGCACGGCGCCGACCTGGCTGCCTGCCTGAGCAACTACTTCCAGACCTCCGAGCAACTGGCCACCCGTTTCTGGCTGCACGCCGACGGCCTGCGCGCCCGTGGCCTGCTGCTGCAACAACTGCCGGCTGATCGCTTGCTCGATGCCGATGAGCGCCAGGACAACTGGCTGCACCTGCTGACCCTGGCCAACACCCTGAGCGCCGAAGAGCTGTTGGCGCTGGATAACCAAACCTTGTTGCACCGCCTGTATCACGAAGAGGCCCTGCGCCTGTTCGAACCCAACGCCCTGAGCTTTCGCTGCAGCTGCTCACGGGAGCGCTCGGCCAATGCCCTGGTCAGCCTGGGCCTGGAAGATGCCGAGAACCTGCTGGCCGAGCAGGGCGGCGCGGTGGTGATTGATTGCCAATTCTGCAACGAACGTTACTCGTTCGATGCGGCTGACGTCGCACAGCTGTTCGCCGGTGGCGGCAGCCAGGCGCCAGCGAATACGCGGCACTAAAAGCCGCAAATTGAGTGTTTTTCGCCCAAACCGGGCTTTTCTGGCATAATCGCCGGCACTTTTTCAGCTGTAGTGTTGCTTGCCAAGCACTACAAAACGTATGGAGGACTCGGCCACTGGCCGACGGGGACCCGCATGACTCAAGCCAATACCGCCGTGTACACCGACATTAGTGCCGCACAACTGATCGAAGAAGCGATCCGGCGTGGCGAAGGTGAACTGGCCGCCAACGGTTCGCTGGTAGTGAAAACCGGTCACCGTACCGGTCGTTCCCCGGCTGACCGTTTTATCGTGCAAGAAGCCACCACCGAGGCGGCCATCGCCTGGGGCAGCATCAACCGCCCGTTCCCGGCCGACAAGTTCGCCGCCCTGTGGGAGCGCGTTGAGGCTTATGTGGCCGGTCGCGAAAGTTTCGTCTCCCACGTCCATGTAGGTGCCCACCCGGAGCACTACCTGGCGGTCAAGATGACCACCGAAACCGCCTGGCACAACCTGTTCGGCCGTTGCCTGTTTATCAACCCGGAACAGTTCAACCCAAGCAGCAAGCGCGAGTGGCAGATCATCAACGCGCCGTTCTTCGAGTGCGTGCCCGAGCGTGACGGCACTAACTCCGATGGTTGCGTGATCATCAACTTCGTCGATAAAAAAGTGCTGTTGGCCGGCATGCAGTACGCCGGCGAAATGAAGAAAGCCATGTTCTCGGTGCAGAACTTCCTGCTCCCGGACGTTGACGTGCTGCCGATGCACTGCGCTGCCAACGTTGGCGAAGATGGCGACACCACCCTGTTCTTCGGCCTGTCCGGCACCGGCAAAACCACCCTGTCGGCCGATGAAAGCCGTTACCTGATCGGTGACGACGAGCACGGCTGGGGTGTGGGCACCGTGTTCAACATCGAAGGCGGTTGCTATGCCAAGTGCATCGACCTGTCGGCCAAGAACGAGCC
>DAITLT010000151.1:0-7792 GCA_036835505.1 Pseudomonas sp. | reverse complement strand
CGATATTACGGTTGGACGCGGTGCCGGGCAATGCTTTTGCACTGCCGCCTAACGTAGAGCTAACCGGCGCTGCGCGGCTTTATCGCGCAGCGTCCAGCGACCGAAGGGAGCGAGGTTGAGCGCCATGTTATGCATTCTCGCCCTCGACCATTTCAATGAATTGTTCAAAGCTCGGTGCAATTTGCTCAATGCTGCCTTCAGGGTCGATTGGGTCAAAACAGATCACTGGGAAATTGCCAGCCTGCCGCATATCAAACGCCAAAAGCTCCAAACCGCCGTTACCGCCGAAAACAAAGGCGTCTTGGATCGTGTACGTGCCACTTCTCCAGTAAGCAAGAGCGTCCTCTGCTGAATCTAAGCACAGGGTGTAGGGGCTGACAGATAGCCCGACTTCTCCGCCGTTTCCGAGCCGCAGGAGATCAAGGTATGAAGCAGGCAGCCCAACAACTGAGGATTGCAACTCCTTCAGCACTTCCTCGGAAGCGCCTTGGGGCAATAACCAGGATGGCTTACTTGGGTTCATGATGCATAACTATAAATAGACCCCAAATGGGGTAATAACGCTTTTGCGGGCGTGGTGGATAACATTCCTTGTCCTTTCAGCTATCCCTGTCTAGGCTGGCTTTTATAGCGGTGCGATGACCGCTGAAGGAGGTTATGCACCATGGACGAAAAGCCCCGGCTGCTCGATCAGCTACGTGATCAGATTCGGCTTAAACACTACTCCATCCGGACCGAGCGGGTCTATTGCGAATGGGTTAAACAGTTCATTCGCTTCCATAATTATCGTCACCCCGAAGGAATGGGCGCAGCCGAAGTGGAAGCCTTTCTCTCGGACTTGGCGGTGCACCGCAATGTGGCGGCGTCAACGCAAAACCAGGCGTTGGCGGCGTTGTTGTTTCTTTATAAGCAGGTGCTCAAGCTGGATCTGCCCTGGCTTGGTGAGGTGGTCCGTGCCAAGAAGCCGGTACGTTTGCCGGTGGTGCTGACGGTCACGGAGGTGCAGCAGGTATTGGTGCAGTTGCAGGGCGAGCTGTGGCTGGCTGCCAGTTTGTTGTATGGCTCGGGCATGCGCTTGATGGAGGTGCTGCGCTTGCGGGTTAAAGATGTGGACTTTGCCCGGCATGAGATTCTGGTACGTGACGGCAAGGGCATGAAGGATCGTGTCACGCTGTTGCCTCAGCGTTTATTCACGCCACTCAAGCAGCATCTGCAAACGGTGCGCGCCGCGCATCAGCAGGAACTGGCGGCAGGACGCGGGGATGTGTATTTGCCCTTCGCCTTGGCCAAAAAGTATCCCAAGGCGCCGACCAACTGGGCTTGGCAGTATGTGTTTCCGGCGGCGGGCTTATCGGTTGATCCGCGCAGCGGCGCCGTGCGTCGTCATCACGTGGATGAAAAGCGCTTGCAGCGCGCGTTCAAGGCCGCGATCCGCGCAGCGGAAATCCACAAATTGGCCACGCCGCACACCCTGCGTCACTCCTTTGCCACTCACTTGCTGGAAAGTGGCCAGGACATTCGCACGGTGCAAGAGTTGCTCGGTCATGCCGATGTGAAGACCACGCAGATTTACACCCATGTGCTCAACCGTGGCGGGTTGGGCGTGATCAGTCCGCTGGATCGGGGCTGAGGGTTTTGGCTAATGCGGTTGTTTGCTCGGCCTGCTGCTCAAGGCTGCTCCGGCGGGTGTTGTCGCGCTCGCATTCCTCTCGTTCCGTCAACGGCCTGCGGCGCAATATGCCCTAGCTGCTGACCGCCAGGCTCAGGCGCGCCAGCACGTTGCCGTTGTCGCCACGTTCCAGGCTGACGTCGGCAAAGCGCACGCCCTCGGCTTGCAACTGCTGCAACCAGGCCAGCAAGTTGGCGAACGGCGCCGGCGCCAGGTTGACCTGTACGCCGGTGGCGTCGCTGTCCACCCGCTCGATGCTTAGGCCGCGCTCCTGGGCGCTGCGGGTGACCAGGCCGTGCAAGGCTTCGGCGTCGATCTGCTGCTGGCCGGCCAATTGCCGCGCCTGGTCGGCATGGGCCAGCACATAGGCGTGCAGCTCGCGCTGCTGGCTGTACCAGGCGCGCGACTGTTGCAGGTCGCGCTGCAACGGTAGCCACAGCGCCAGATAAATCAGCACCACGGCCATAAAGGCACCGAGGCCGAGCAGCGCCAAGCGATCGCGTGGCGGCAGCTGTTGCCAGCGCTGGCCGAGGGGCGACAGCTGCAGCCGTTGTTGCAGTTGGCTGCGCAAACTGACCATGGCATTCATGCTCCACCCCCAATCACCATGCGGGCACTCACCCCTTGTTCCTCGCGACTGGCCGAGCCCAGTTGCACCTGCAAGCCGGCTTGCAGCAGGCGCTGGCGCAGTTGTTCGAGGCTGGCAAAGTCGTCGGCGCGCAGTTGCAGGGCCAGCTCGCCGCCGTCGCCACTGTAGTCCAGTTGCTGCACGCTCAGTTGCGGGGCCTCGCTCAGGGCCGTCACGGCCTGTTCGAGCAGGCCGAAGAACGCTCCTTGGCCGTTGCTGGCGGCGGCATTCAGGTGTTCGGCAAATTGCGCCTTGAGGTTGACGATGCGCGTGTCGGCCGGGAACAGCTCTTGATACAGCGCCCGGCTCTGGGCCGCATAGGCATCGCCTTCGCGCTGCAGATACCAGCTCTGGGCCAGGTCGAAACTCATCTGCAGCACCAGCCACAGGCCGGCCAGCCCGAGCAGGGCGCGCCAGGCCTGACCATTGACGGCGGCCTGCTGCACGGCAAATTCACCCTGGGCCAGGTTGATCGCCTGGGCCTGCCCCGCAGCCAGCAGCGGCCAGGGTTTGGCCTCAACGGTCAGTTGCGGTTCTTCGCTGCAGGCGCCGGCGAGGTTGTCCCAGTCGCGGGCGGCGAAGGCCAGGCGCAGCTCACCCGAACCGCCGAGCAAACCGCGCTCACCGTGCAGCAGCACCTGCAGGCCATCGCGCGGCAGCAGGTCGGCATCCACATAAATGGCGCTGACGCGGATGCCCTCGGCATGCAGCTGCGCCAACCAGCCCTTGAGCAGGTCGCGGCGCACCGCCAGCAGCAGGTGGCGGCCGTCAGCCAGGAATTCGCCAAGGGCCAGGTGCAGTTGCTCGACATCTTCGGCGAGCAGCTCTTCCACCGCGTAAGGCAACGCCTGGCGCAGCCAGCGAGCCTTTTGCGTGGGCAGTTGCACCGCGCAAGCGCTGACCACTTCCATCGGCAGCACCAGCGCCAGGCTGCGGCCATTCAATTCATTGGCGCAGGCGGCCCAGCTCAGGGCCAGCCCTGGGCCATTGGCTGGCTGCCAGTACAACGGCGCCGCGGTGCTCAGCTCGGCACCGCAATTAGCGGGCAGAAACAGGCAGTCGTTCATGGTTGTTCCTCAAGCGGTTTGACGGCCGCCAGCACGCGAGCGGGCTGACCGAGATCTCGTTGTAACACGTACACGCGGCCGTCCGGGCCACGCTGCAAGACACTGATTAACACGCGGCGGCGCTCGCCCAACTGCACTTCGCTGCGCGCGGCAAAGTACTGGCTGCCCAGCGCCAGCCCGGTGGCTTGCACGCCCAGCCCGGCCAGGGCCGGTTGACCGGTGAAGTCAGACAGTTGCCGGTAACCCTCGGCGCCACGGGCCTGCACCAGTTGCTGGGCGGCTTGCGGGCTGAGGGTGTCTGCCAGGGTCGACAGCACCAGAGCACTGGCGGTGTTGACGTTCAACGCCGTCGCCGCCGGCAAGGCGCTGACGTGGGGCAGCAGGCGGCGGTAGTCACGCTCGCTGAGTTCGAGCAGCAGGCGCAACTCGGAAACATCCTGCATGGGCCGGTTGGCGGCGCGATAGGGCGGCTCCAGCAGCAGGTACTGGTTGTCTTCGGCGCCGTAGCTGCCACTCACGTCCTGGTTGTCGTCGAGCCAGTCGATCAGCCGCTCGGCCAGCAGCGGCTCGATCTCCAGGCGCAGAAGCAAACGGCGAAAACGCTGCAAGGCGGTTTGATTGACCTGTTGATTGACCACCAGGCTGTTCAGATTGAAGCGCCCGCTGAGGTCTTCGATGCTGACACTGATGCGCCCGTGCTCGACCTCATAAGGGGCGATCTTGCGCGCCCAGGCTTCACGCAGGTGATCCACGGCCTCACCTGGCGTGCCGCCGGCCTGTTTGAGATCGCGCTGCAACAGGGCCTGGGCCAGCGCTTCGCCGCCCAGGGCGTAATGCCAGGCCTGGCGGGCGGTGAGCTGATTGGCGCTGCTGCGGATGCTCAACTGCTGGCGGGCGATGATGCCGGCGCTGACCACGGTGACGAGGGCCACCACCAGCAATACGGTAATCAGGGCCACGCCCTGCTGACGCTTCATGGGGCCGGCACCTCGGGGGTTCCGCCGTCAGGCGTACCGGCATCGGACCCATCGCCCTCGGGCGCCGGTGACTGGGCGGCGTTCTGTTTCGGTGGATTGTCGGGCAGGCGCAGCGTGCGGGTCAGCAGGCCATAGCGCGGGTGTTCGAGGCTGACTTCAACGGCGCGCGGCAGCTGTTGCAGGCGCTGTTGCGGGTCGCTGCCGGCGTTGCTGCTGCTCGGCGGCCAGTCGCTGAGCCAGGTGCCGTCATCATCGAGGTAACGCAGTTGCAGGTTGCGCACCTCGGTCAGCACCTGTTGCGGGCGCGGCGTGCTGTCCACGGCCTGATCGAGCACGGTCCAGTACTGGCGCTCCAATGTGCTGCCGGTGAGTTGCCAGCGCACCCGTTGCCAAGCCGAACGCGGGCTACCCAGCGGATTGCGCCAACCCAGGCGGGTGAACTCCAGGGCCGCGGGTTCGGCCTCGCCGAGCAGCGCCGGACGCAGGTCGGCATAGCCATCGCGCACCGGTCGCGCGCCGGCCTGGGCCAGGTCCTGCTCCAGCACGGCGAAGGCACGCACCACTTCACGCAACTGCAGCTCGTGGCGGCGGGTGGTTTCATCGGTGCTCAGCACGCTGTGCAGCATGCGGTAGGACCCCAGGCCAAGCAGGGCGAAGATGGCGATGGCGATCAGCACTTCGAGCAGGGTGAAACCGCGCGCCGACTGTTTCACTGGCGCACCCCGACAAAGCCATCCAGCGACAGCAGTGCGCGCTCTTGCACGCTGCTGGTGTCGCGACTGCTGGGCATGTTGGCCACCCACAGGGTCACGCGGCGCAGGCCGGGGTCGCTGGTGGTGACGGTTTCGCTGTAGAGCTGCCACTGGCGCCCGGCATAGCTCACTTCGCGGGTGTCACGGCCGGTGGCCGGCGGGCTGCTGGCCAGTTGCAGTTCGGTGAGCTGGTTGTCGGCGATCCAGCCGGCCAGGGTCTTGTCTTCCAGGCGTGCGGCATTTTGCAGGCTGCGCGCGCTGGCGGTGAGCACGGCGGCGGCGACGCTGGCGAAAATCGCCAAGGCCACCAGCACTTCCAGCAGGGTAAAGCCGCGCTGCGCTTTCATCGGCTGGCCACCGGTGCGGCGTGGGGCAGGCTGAAGCCGTCGCTGTGCAGCTCGTAGGCGGCGCCGCCCTTGCCGCGCTCACTGAGTTGCAGACGAAACGGCGACAGCTCGCCACTGGAGAGCAACAACAGTTGCGGCGGCGCCTCACCCTTGGCGGCGGGCTGCTCTTCGTCGTCATCGGCGCCGGGCACTGCCGCCAGTTGCAGCGGTGCGCCGTCCAGCGCCAGGCTCAGTTGCAGGCGCGCGGGCAGTTGGTAGTCGGCCGTGTCGGGGTGGCGCTGCCAGCGGCTGTTGAGGTCGTCATAGACCAGCACCCGGTAGCCGTCGCTGCGCAGTTGCAGGCCGTACTCGCGGTTGTCCAGGGTCGCTTCTTCGAGCAACAGGGCCATCACCGTGGCCAAGCGGTCGCCTTCGTCGCGCAACGCTCGGCCCGCGCCATTGCCTACCGAGAGCACGGCCAGGCTGACCAGGGTGCCGAGAATCACCAGCACCACCAGCAGCTCGATCAGGGTAAAACCGCGTGCATGCCCGTAGCCCGGATGCCATCCGGGACGGTTGCCCCGGATGGCATCCGGGCTACGGGGCGCAGGCATCAGTTGTCCCAGTTACCGATATCGGCGTCGTTGTCCGTACCGCCTTCCTTGCCGTCGGCGCCGAAGGAGTACAGGTCGAACGGGCCCTTGGTGCCCGGCGCCAGGTATTGATAGGGATTGCCCCAGGCATCCACCGGCAGGCGTTTGAGGTAGCCGTCCTTGTTCCAGTTCTTCGCCTGCGGATTACCGGAAGGCTTCTTCACCAGGGCTTCGAGGCCCTGCTGGGTGCTTGGGTAGGCGAAGTTGTCCAGCTTGTACATGTCCAGGGCGGCAGCCACGGCCTTGATGTCGCCCTTGGCCACGGTGACCTTGGCCTGGTCCGGACGGCTCATCACTTGCGGTACCACCAGGGCGGCGAGGATGCCGAGAATGACCACCACCACCATGATTTCGATAAGGGTGAAACCTGATTGACGTCGTTGCATCGGGATTAGCCCACCAGTTGGTTGAGAGAGAGGATTGGCAGCAGGATGGCCAGCACGATGACCAGCACCACGGCGCCCATGAACACCAGCATAAAGGGCTCGAACAGCCCGACCAGCAAGGCCACCTGGGCGGCCAGATCGTTTTCCTGATTGCGTGCAGTGCGCGCCAGCATCTGGTCCAGCTCGCCAGATTTTTCGCCGCTGGCGATCATGTGCAGCATCATCGGCGGGAACTCGCCGCTGGCGTCCAGGGCGCGGGTCAGGCTGCTGCCTTCGCGCACGGCCTGCGCGGCAACGATGACCTTATCGCGGATGCGCAGGTTGGCGATCACCGCCGCGGCAATCGCCAGGGCCTCCACCAGCGGCACGCCGCTTTTACTGAGGATCGCCAAGGTCGAGGCAAACCGTGCGGTGTTGGTGGCGCGGGCCAGCCGCCCCACCAGCGGGATGCGCAGAATGAACGCGTGCCAACGCCGCTGCAGGGCCTCGTCGCGCAGGGCCACACGCAGCCCGAGCACAGCGCCAGCGCCGGCCAGCAGCATCAGCCAGCCCCAGGTTTTCACCACGTCGCTGGTGGCAATCAGGCCACGGGTCAGGGCCGGTAATTCTTGCCCGGTGTTGACGAACACCTTGACCACATCCGGCACCACATAACCAAGCAGGAAGCCGACGATGGTCAACGCGGCGACCATCAAAATCAGCGGATAGAGCAGCGCCAGCTGGATCTTCTGCCGCGACTGCTGGCGTTGCTCGGTGTAGTCCGCCAACTGGTCGAGCACCAGGCCGAGGTGCCCGGCATGTTCGCCGGCGGCCACGGTGGCGCGGTACAGCTCGGGGAAGGCGGCCGGGTATTCCTTGAGGCTGGCGGCCAGGCTGTGGCCTTCGAGCACCCGCGCGCGCACGGCGAGCAGCATGGATTTGATCTTCGGTGTGCGGGTTTGCGCGGCGGCGGCGCGCAACGCTTCCTCAATCGGCAGGGCGGCCTGCACCAGGGTCGCCAACTGCCGGGTAATCAGCGCCAGATCGCTGGCCGACAGGCCCTGACCGAAACTCAGGGCATTGCCGCTGCGGCTTTCGCGGGCCTTGGCCTGCTTGACCTGCAACGGCGTCAGCTGTTTCTCGCGCAGCAACTGGCGCGCCTGGCGCGGGCTGTCGGCTTCGAGGCTGCCCTTCTGCTGGCGGCCCTGAGCGTCGAGGGCGAGGTATTCGAAGGCGGCCATTAGGCGCCGCCCCGCGGCCACGGCCGATAAGGCTGTTGTAGGAGCCAGCTTGCTGGCGATCCGGCGCGCCCATGAGTATCGCCAGCAAGCTGGCTCCTACCGGGGAGGCATGTG
>DAITLT010000150.1:3537-7824 GCA_036835505.1 Pseudomonas sp. | reverse complement strand
TGGCGTGGTCGAACTCGTTGTTGCGCACCCGCAGGCTGTAGCGCGGCTGCCCGGCGTACACCGCGTCGGCGCCATAGGCGAAGGCGTAACGCATGTTCTTCAGGGTGCCGGCAGGCGAGAGCAACTCGGGTTTGAACGGGGCAGACATGGCAATAAACTCGGGATGGCGCACGAAAGGGTGGAGGATTTTACGGAAACTCGACCCTGGCGGGTATTAATTGCGCTCGGCCCGCCCTAGGTTCGGCGACGGGCGGGCGATAGCGCTCTAGCCTGCACGGCTGATTGATGGAGAACCGCCCATGCTGCGTCGCCTTGTTGTGTTGTCCCTGTTACTGCTCGCCGGTTGCGCGCAAAACCCTGCCGGCTTGCCGCTCTGGCAGGCCAAAGAGGTGGCGCCGCCGAGCCTGCAATACCTCGGCGTGGCCGGTTACCTGCTGCGCTGGCAGGGCGAGGCGCTGCTGTTTGCGCCCTCGTTCAGCAACCCGGCGACCCTCGGCCAGCCGCCCATGGGCGTACAGGCGGACGCGGCGAAGATCGACTCCTTGATGCCACCAGCCCGCGACGTGAGCATGCTGCTGGTCGGCCATGCCCACTACGATCATTTGCTCGACGTGCCGCGGGTCATGCAGGTACACACGCCCAACGCCAAGGTCTATGGCTCGCAGACCATGGGTCATATCCTCGCCGCCGCACTGCCGCGCGAACGCATCGTTGATGCGGAGAAACTCATGGCCGCCGGCGCTACGCCTGGGCAGTGGTTCTATTCACCCAAGCGTCAGTTGCGCGCCATGGCGATCAAGAGCGAGCACGCGCCGCATATTTTCGGCATCAAGTTCCTCACCGGCAGCTATGACCAGGACCTGACGGAGCTGCCGCGCAGCACCTTCGGTTGGAAGGAGGGCCAGACCCTGGCCTGGCTGGTGGACCTGCTGGATGAGCAGGGCCGGCCGCTGTATCGCATTCACTATCAGGACGCCGCCAGCACGCCGCCGCTGGGCCTGCCGCCGGTGCTCAACGACGGCAAGCGGGTCGATGTGGCGGTGCTCTGCGTCGGCGCCTGGAATCAGGTGCCGGCCTATCCGCAGGTGCTACTCAAGCGCCTGCAACCGCGGCTGGCGATTCTCGGCCATTGGGAAGACTTCTTCGGCAACGACCCGCGCCAACCCCAGGGCCTGCGCCTGCAGGACATTCGCGGCATAGTCGCCGCCACCCGCGCCAACCTGCCGGCCGATGGCGAATTGAAGCTGCCGGTGCCCTTCGCCCAGATTCCGTTGCCCAAGGTCCGACCTTGAGCGCGGTGGAGGCAATTAGAAGGTTTGGCTGCCCAGACCCATGCCGGGATCACTGAAGCTCGGTCGGCCGTCCTCCAGATGCCCGCTTAGACGGCGCAGAAAGAGCGTGCTGTTGGTCGCGCTGATCGAGAAGTCATACCAGTTGGCGCTGCTGCGTAAGTAAAACTCCAGCGCTTGGGAGCCTCCGGCCGGCACGCTTAGTTGTTGGCTGGCACCATCTCGGTAGAGGTTGTCCTTGACCGTTATAAGGCTCGCCAGGCTGCCACGATTGTGCAATTGCAGGAGCAATTTAGCGCTGGCCGGTTCGACCTCAATGCGCACTTCCGGGGCGGCCAGCAAAGCGCCCAATGGCCGTTGCAGGCTACCCCGGAAGTGGCGCAGGAAACCGTTGGGGCCAAACACTTCAAGGTCATAGTGGCCATGCAAATTGGCCAGCCAGCGATCGCTCAACTGCGCGCCGGCGGCGACGGTGAAGCGCCGTGGCGGTAAGAGCGGATTGTGTCGGTCGTAGACATGCAGCACCGCCCCGGCCTGTCCTTGATTGACAAAATTGAGGGCAATGCTGGGGTAGCCCGGCAGGTAACGTGCATGCACTTGAAGGTTGTAGGGCAGGGGCCGGGCCGGACGTACGCCCATCGCCTGTACCGGCATCTGTGCCTGTAGCGGCGGGTGCGGCTTGGGTAGTTTGAGTTGGCTGGCGACGATGGCGTCGGCCTGGCTGGTGTCTGGTAGTGGCGGCAGATTGCGGTCATCGGCCTGGCTAAAATCGAACAGGCTGGTCAGGTCACCGCACACGCAGCGCCGCCAGGCACTGATATTGGGTTCCATGACGCCAAAGCGCGCCTCAAGAAAGCGAATCACCGAGGTGTGGTCGAACACTTGGGAGTTGACCCAGCCGCCCTTGCTCCACGGCGAAATGGCATACATCGGCACACGCGGGCCGAGACCATAGGGGTGCTGGCGATAGAGCAGATCGCCCTGCGTGTGGTACTCGCCACGGGTATCGACACTGCTCTTGCCATAACGCAGCTCACCAATGGCGATGCTCGGTGGCGCCGGAGGCGGCACGTGGTCGAAGAAACCGTCGTTCTCGTCGAACATCAGGAGCAGTACAGTCTTGCTCCATACCTCGGGATTGGCGGTCAGGGCGTCCAGCACCTGGGCGGTGTGCTGCGCGCCCCACAGCGGACACGACGGCCCCGGATGCTCGGAATATTTGGCCGGGGCAACCAGCCAGGAGACTTGTGGCAAGCGGTTGTTGAGTACATCGTCGCGCAGGTTGTCGAGGGTCCAGGTGCTCAGGCCATTGCGCTGCAGTGGCGAGTCCGCAGTGGCGGCGCGGAAGCTGCGGAAACCCACCAGTGGATTGTCGGAGAAGTTGTCAGCCATGTCCTGATAGATGCGCCAACTGATGCCGGCCGCCTGCAGGCGTTCGGGATAGGTGGTCCAGGTATAGCCTTGCTCGACCGGGCCGAGGCTGTCGTGATCGTTGCTGGTAACCGGGCCGCCATGCTGACCGAGTGGGTCGTTGCTGCCGCTCCAGAGGAACAGTCGATTGGGGTTGGTGCCAGCTTGCATCGAGCAGTGGTAGGCATCGGCAATCGTGAATGCGTTGGCCAGGGCGAACTGGAATTCGATGTCTTGTTGCTGGTAATAGCCTAACGAGCGCACGGTTTTGGCCGTCTGCCACATGTCCATGCGGCCGTCACTCCAGGCCAGTTGGGCGTCCGGCCAGGTATGGGGCGTGCCTTCGACGCGCTGAGCGCTGGTGGTCTGGGTGTCGAAATGATAAGGCGGGATAGCTCCCAAGATGCCTTTCTGTTGCCAGACACGATCACCATCCGGCAGGGGGATGGTGATTCGGTCGCCAAAGCCGCGCACGCCCTTGAGGGTGCCGAAGTAGTGATCGAAGGAGCGATTCTCCTGCATCAAGATCACCACATGCTCGACATCCTGCAGGGTGCCGGTGCGACGGTTGGCAGGAATTGCCAGGGCTGCCTGGATGCTCGCGGGCAATAGGCTGCTGGCCAGGCCGGCGGCGGTGGCGCCGGCGCTCAACTGGAGAAAGCGTCTTCTGCTTTTGAAGGTCATGGGGGATCTCGGGCCTTAGCTGGTTATTGGTGTAGCCCAGACAAATTCGGCTCTAAACGCCGCAAATACTCCGGATGTGCTGAAAAGTAGAGGCCTAAAGCGACGGTTTAATGGCTGAAAGATGACGGCGTTGAGCGTGGCGTGGTTTTTTTGCGCTGGTTTGCATTGCTGGTATATCCCATCGAAATGAAGGCCCTCCTTCGTGCAGTTGAGTCGTCCACAAGGGCTGGGCTACTGTGCGCGCGGGCCGTATGCGACGAGCCCATCTGTCCAGCGAGGCCCTGATGAGCGCAGACGATCGTCCTTCCCACGCCAGCCTGCTTCTGCTGGCCTCGCTGTACTGCGCCCAGGGCTTACCCTCTGGGCTGCTGGCCCATTCGCTGCCGGTGCTGCTGCGCCAGCATGGCGTCGACCTGGCCTGGATCGGCCTGCTCAAGCTGCTGGCCTTGCCCTGGTTGCTCAAGGTGCTGTGGGCGCCCTGGGTCGACCGCCTGGCCTCGCGGCGTTTGGGCCATCACCGCGGCTGGATTCTGCCCTTGCAGGTGCTGGCCATCGGCGTGCTGGCCAGCCTGGCCCTGATGGCGCCCGAGCGGCTGTTCGGCCCGGCGTTGTGGCTGCTGCTGAGCCTGTTGCTGCTGGTCAACCTGGCGGCCGCGACCCAGGACGTGGCCACCGACGGCCTCACCGTGCGCCTGTTACCGGAGCGCTGGCGCGGCCTGGGTAACAGCCTGCAGGTGGGCGGCTACAAGATCGGCATGCTGGTCAGCGGCAGCGGCCTGTTGCTGGCCATGGACTGGCTGGGCTGGAACCTCAGCCTGGGCCTGGTGGCCGCGCTGCTGGTGCTGATGACCGTGCCGATCTGGCGCTTCGCGGAAAACCGCCAGCTGCCGTTCCAGCCAGCTTT
>DAITLT010000150.1:0-3527 GCA_036835505.1 Pseudomonas sp. | reverse complement strand
TTGCTGGCCATGGACTGGTTGGGTTGGAACCTGAGTCTGGGCCTGATCGCCGGCTTGCTGCTGTTGATGACCGTTCCGGTGGCCCTGTTTCGCGAAAATCAGCAGTTGCCGCATTGCCCGAACCTGCTCGAACCGGCCGGCCCGCACCTGTTGTGGCGGCATTACCAGGGCCTGCTGGCGCAGCCGGGGATGCTGTTATGGCTGGCGGTGCTGCTCAGCTTCAAGCTGGGCGATGCCCTCGGCTCGCCGATGATCAAGCCGATGCTGGTGGACCAGGGCTGGAGCAATGCCGAACTCGGTCAACTGACCCTGATCAGCAGCCTGGCCGGCATCGGCGGCGCGCTGCTCGGTGGCGTGCTGTATGCGCGCCTGGGGGCTTTGCGTTCGCTGCTGCTGTTCGGCGCGTTGCAAGCCGTCGGCATAGCCGCCATGGCTGTATTGGTCAGCCAGGGCGCGCCGGGGTTGCTGGTGTATGCCGTGGCGCTGTTCGAGCAGTGCGCCGATGGCATGTCCACGGTGGCGCTGTTTGCCGTGATGATGCGTCAGTGCCGCCCTGAACACGAAGGCGCCGACTTCACCCTGCAGGCCTGTGTGCAACTGCTGCTGGCCGGAGTGGTGGGCGCCATGAGTGGCGTGCTGGCCAAAGTGCTGGGCTATCCGACGCTGTTTCTCAGCGCCGGCGTGCTGGGTTTGCTGGCGCTGGCGCTGGTCGGTTATTACTTCGCCCGGCAAGCGGCGCCGCTGCAGGGGGCGGCTCAGAGGTAGGCTGGCCAAGCCATCCCGGCCTGTGCATAAATCTGGTGCTTATCCCCGCTGCGCTTGGATATAGCTGTGGATAACCTGTCGGTGTTCTGCTGTGAGCCTTGATGGCTGGGCCTTTCCGCCTTCCGATCAAATTTCATTCAGTTTCAATCAGTTAGCGAAAAAGTTAAACACAGCCGCTGTGCAGTCCCCTGTGGATAAGCTGTGTGGCCCTGCCGCCAGGCAGCGGCGGCTAAGGGCTGTAGCGAGTTGGTTGTTTTTTGCTCAGTTCCAGTGCTGTTATGCCTGGTCGCAGTTAGCCCGCTGACACCTCGGCCTCGGTGTTTGTCGGCGTGCTCGGTTGCCAGCGTTTGAGCAACCGCCCAACCCGATAACCGCGCCAGCCGAGCATCCGGCTGGCGGTCAGCACGCCGGCCATCAGCGCGCCGCCGACCCCGGCAGTGACGGTGTCGGCGCCGGTCAGGTAGAGGCCCTTGATCGGCGTCTGGCTGTGAATCCAGTGCTGGTCGAAGCGCTTGACAGTGTGATCGATACCGTAGATTTCGCCCTGCACGTTCCACTGGAACCATTCGGTCGACAGCGGCGTGGCCAGCTCGCAGAAGTCCAGTTGGCCGCGCAGTTGCGGCTGGTGCTGGTAGAGGGTTTCCAGCAGGTGCTCGGTCAGTTCCGCCTTCAGCGCTTCGTAGTCGGCGCCGCGCTTGCCCCAAGTGCTGCCCTGCCACTGGGCGAAGCGCGCGGGCAGGGTGGCGGCGACAATTTCCACCGTGGCCTTGTTGGGATAGCGGGCATCCCAGGATGGGTCCTTGGCCGATGGGAAGGATATGTAGATGAGTGGCATCGGCGCATCGGCGCTGTTCTTGAAGGCGCTGATATTGGCGTCGTGATCAAAGCTCGGGTAGACCCAGTAGTTGGTCTTCGGCAGGCCCAACTCGGCGGCGCTGCCCTTGAAGCCGGCATACAGGCACAGGGTCGCGGCGGAGGGTTCGACCTGTTGCAGGGGGGCCAGCAGGTTGTGCTGGGCCGCCACGTCGGTCGGGATCAAGCGGGTGTAGGTGGGGATCAATCCGGCGCAGCTGACGATCTGTGGCGCCCGCAGCTCGACGCCGTCTTTCTGCAGGCGCACGCCGACAGCGCGGCCGTTCTCGATGATGATTTTGTCCACCCCGGCGTAGGTAAATACCTGGCCGCCGGCCGCTTCGATCACCGGGATGATGGTCTCGGCGATACGTATTGCACCGCCCACCGGGTAATTGCCGCCGGTGATGTAGTGCTTGGCGACCATCGCGTGCATGACGAACGCCGCTTGCGCCGGTGGCAGGCCGTAATCGCCCCATTGGGCGGTGAGCAGGCCGATCAGCTCGCGGTTGTCGGTCAGGCCTTCGAGTACTTCCAGGGTCGGCTTGAAGAAGTAATCCGGCAGCCAGTAACGGCGCAACTTGCTGTAGAGCACGCCCAAACTGCGCGGCAGCGCCTGGCCGGCGAAGAAGCGTGGGACCTTGGCGCTGACCTCGCTGAGCAAGTCGACATAACGATCGATGGCGGCCGCCTCCGCAGGGAAGTGGCGCTTGATCTCGGCCTTGAACTCGTCGCGGCCGGCGACGTAATCGTAGGTTTTGTCGCCGAGGATGATGCGGTCGTAATGAGCATCCATCGGCGCCCAGTCGAGGTTGCCGTCGCTGATCACATCGAACACCCGGCGGATCATCGACCAGGGTTTGTGTACCTCGCCGATGTAGTGGACGCCCACATCCCACTCGTACCCCTCGCGCTCGTAGCTGTGGGTGTAGCCGCCGGCGGTGTAGTGCTGCTCCAGCACGCACACCCGTTTACCCAGTTTGGCCAACAGCGCGGCGGTGGTCAGGCCGCCGATGCCGGAGCCGATGACGATAGCGTCGTAATGGTCGTGGGCCAGGCGGGGGCGGAAGCGGGTGCCGGTGCGTTTCATCGAGGATCTCCGGTTATTGTTATTATGCAATGTTTTGCATACTAGAGCGAAGATTTGCCTTTATGCAACTCCTTGCATAATCCGTATACTGCCGGGCACTTACCGTCTTATGCCGAATTGCCCGCCATGTCCCTCAAGCACGCCATTCTTATCCTCCTGGAAACCGAGCCTGGCAGCGGCTATGACCTGGTCAAGCGCTTCAAGGCCGGGCTCGGCTATTTCTGGAATGCCAAGCACCAGCAGGTCTATCAGGAGCTGAAAAAACTCAGCGAGGCGGGTTGGCTGGCGTTTGCCGAAGAGACCCAGGAGACCCGGCCAGATAAGAAGGTCTACCGGCTCACGCCTGCCGGCCACAGCGAACTGCTGCGCTGGCTGAGCGAGCCGGTGCAACCGAACAAGATCAACGATGCGTTGCTGGTGAAGCTATTCGGCGGCGAGCTGACCAGCGAAGACAACCTGCGTACCGAGATGAGCCGCCATGTGGCCGTACACCGGCAGACCCTCGACAGCCTGCTGGCCATCGAGCGCGATTACCTGGCCTTGTCCGCCGCCCAGCGCCAGGGCTGGCGCCTGCCTTACCTGACCCTGCGCCGCGGTATTTTGGGCGAGCAAGCCTGGCTGGCCTGGGCCGATGAAGTGGCGCTGGCGCTTAAGACGTAGCCGGTCGCGCGGATGGGTTCGCCGCGCAGCGGCGTAACCCCTCGCTACATGCGCTGTTGATGGGGATCGCTGCGCTTAACCCACTAGGATTTGGCTTTGCGCAGGCGGTTGCGCAGTTGCGGCCAGAGCAGGTTCAGGGCCAGGCCGCTGATCACCAGGG
>DAITLT010000149.1:0-7906 GCA_036835505.1 Pseudomonas sp. | reverse complement strand
CGGCGCCACCACTCTGGAAGCGGCGGCCCACGACAGCTGCGATGGCCTGCAACACCTGGATAAGGTGGTCGACATCGACCAGAGCCCGATCGGCCGCACGCCACGCTCCAACCCGGCCACCTACACCGGCCTGTTCACCCCGATCCGCGAGCTGTTTGCCGGCGTGCCGGAGTCGCGCTCGCGGGGTTACGGCCCTGGGCGTTTCTCCTTCAACGTCAAGGGCGGGCGTTGTGAAGCCTGCCAGGGCGACGGTTTGATCAAGGTGGAAATGCACTTTTTGCCGGACATCTACGTCGCCTGCGACCTGTGCAAGAGCAAGCGCTACAACCGCGAAACCCTGGAGGTCAAATACAAGGGCAAGAACATCCATGAAGTGCTGGAGATGACCATCGAGGAGGCCCGCGAGTTCTTCACGGCGGTGCCGGCACTGGCGCGCAAGCTGCAAACGCTGATGGATGTCGGCCTCTCGTACATCAAACTGGGCCAGTCGGCGACCACCCTGTCTGGCGGCGAGGCGCAGCGGGTCAAGCTGTCTCGCGAGCTGAGCAAGCGCGACACCGGCAAGACCCTGTACATCCTCGACGAGCCCACCACCGGCCTGCACTTTGCCGATATTCAGCAACTGCTCGACGTGTTGCACCGCCTGCGCGATCACGGCAACACCGTGGTGGTGATCGAGCACAACCTGGACGTGATCAAGACCGCCGACTGGCTGGTGGACCTGGGCCCCGAAGGCGGCTCCAAGGGCGGCCAGATCATTGCCGTGGGCACCCCGGAACAAGTGGCCGAGATGCCGCAATCGCACACCGGCTACTTCCTCAAGCCACTGCTGGCGCGCGAGCGCAACTAATCAAGGCTCAGCGCAGAACTTGGGCAAAGTGCCGATTGAAACCGGACGGGCAAACAAGCCTGCGCGGCGGATGACTCGGCATCATTCATTACCGCAAGGCCAGGGCGAATGGGTTTCGCCCCTCACCGGCGACTCACTTTCGTTGCTTGTGCAAAGAAAGTAAGCAACAAACACCCTCCATCAAATGCCACTCACTTAAGCCAAGTGAACGGCATCTTTGTAGCCCGGATGAAATCCGGGGAGGCTCGTTGACGTGCGCATTCGCCCCCGGATTTCATCCGGGCGACCGCTGTTGAGGCCTATGGCCGAGCGATGCCTGGGGCGCGGTCATGCGTGCACCACCTAACTGGGACAGCGCCAATAAAAACACCCTGCGCAGGCGGGCCTGGGCAGGGTGTCGGTTGACGCATGCATCAGCCCGGCAGACGCCGGGCTGATGCGGGTCGAGGTGTGGGCTTAGTTGCCGTACACCGGCAGGCGCGCGCAGACGGCCTTGACCTTCTCGCGTACGGCGTCGATCACCGACTCGTCGCTCATGTTCTGCAGGATGTCGCAGATCCAGCCGGCCAGTTCGCGGCACTCGGCTTCCTGGAAGCCACGGGTGGTGACGGCCGGGGTGCCGATACGCAGACCGGAGGTGACGAACGGCGAGCGCGGATCGTTCGGCACGCTGTTCTTGTTCACGGTGATGTAGGCGCGACCCAGGGCGGCGTCGGCGTCCTTACCGGTGATGTCCTGCTTGATCAGGCTGAGCAGGAACAGGTGGTTCTGGGTGCCGCCGGAAACCACATCGAAACCGCGCTGGATAAACACCTCGGCCATCGCCTGGGCGTTCTTCACCACTTGCTGCTGGTAGGTCTTGAACTCGGGCTGCAGGGCTTCCTTGAAGCACACGGCCTTGGCCGCGATCACATGCTCCAGCGGGCCGCCTTGGCCGCCCGGGAACACCGCGGAGTTGAACTTCTTCTCCAGCGCTTCGTTGGCACGGGCCAGGATCAGGCCGCCGCGCGGGCCGCGCAGGGTCTTGTGGGTGGTGGTGGTGACCACGTCGGCGAACGGCACCGGGTTGGGGTACACGCCAGCGGCGACCAGGCCGGCCACGTGGGCCATGTCGACGAACAGGTAGGCGCCAACCTTGTCGGCGATGGCGCGAAAGCGCGGGAAGTCGAGGATCTGCGAGTAGGCGCTGAAGCCGGCGATGATCATCTTCGGCTGGTGCTCAACGGCCAGGCGCTCGACTTCGTCGTAGTCGATCAGGCCGGCATCGGTGATGCCGTACTGCACGGCATGGTACAGCTTGCCGGAGGACGACACGCTGGCGCCGTGGGTCAGGTGACCGCCGTGGGCCAGGCTCATGCCCAGGATGGTGTCGCCAGCTTGCAGCAGGGCCAGGAATACCGCGCTGTTGGCTTGGCTGCCGGCGTGCGGCTGGACGTTGGCGTAATCGGCGCCGAACAGTTGCTTGGCGCGGTCGACTGCAAGCTGCTCAACCACGTCGACGAATTCGCAGCCGCCGTAGTAACGCTTGCCCGGATAGCCTTCGGCGTACTTGTTGGTCAGCACCGAACCCTGGGCTTGCATCACCGCCGGGCTGGTGTAGTTTTCCGAGGCGATCAGCTCGATGTGCTCTTCCTGGCGCTGGGCTTCTTGCTCCATGGCGGCAAACAGGTCGGCATCGTAGTTGGCGAGAGTCGTTTCACGGCTGAACATGGTAATCCCCTGGAGAAAATCAGCTGGGCGGTTGAAAGAGGGGGCGGATTCTACCGCATCCGCCGCCGGCTGGCATATGAAGCTCGGTCATGTCGCGGACAAGTGGCGCTCAGGCGGCGGCCGGCATCCCTGCTCAGCTCAACATAAACAGCGCGGTGCCGCTGAACTGGGCGGCGAACTGCACCGCCGGCATCGGCCGACCGAGCAGGTAGCCCTGGATTTCGTCGCAATCGTGGTCGCGCAGGAAATCCAGCTGGGCCTGGGTTTCCACCCCTTCGGCGATCACCGCCAGGTTCAGGCTGTGGGCCATGGCGATGATGGCGCGGGCGATCTGCGCGTCCTGCTCGCCATCGGGCAGACCATCGACAAAGCTGCGATCGATCTTCAGCACATCGATGGGGAACTGCTTGAGGTAGTTGAGCGAGGAGTAGCCGGTGCCGAAGTCGTCGATGGCAATGCCGACGCCCAACTGCTTGAGGCGCAGCAAGGTGTGCAGGGCCCGGTCGACGTTCTGCATCAGCATGCTTTCGGTCATTTCCAACTCCAGGGAACCGGCGGCAATGCCGCTGCTGCGCAGGGTCTCGGCGACCCGCTGCTCCAGTTGCCCATCGACAAACTGGCGGGCCGACAGGTTGATGGAGATCTTCGGCAAGCGCACCTCCGCGCGCTGCCAGGCCATAAACTGGCGGCAAGCCTCGGCCAGCACCCAGTCGCCCACTTGCACCACCAGGCCAAGCTCCTCCAGCACCGGAATAAACTCATCCGGCGGCACCAGGCCGCGGCGCGGATGCTGCCAGCGCAACAAGGCCTCGGCGCCGATCAGGCGTTTGCCATCGCCGGAGAACTGCGGCTGGTAATAGAGGATAAATTCGCCCTGCTCTAGGGCGTGGCGCAGGTCGCTTTCCAGCTCCAGGCGCTCCAGGGCGCTGGCGTTCATGTCCGCCTGGTAGAACTGGAAGTTGTTCTTGCCGCGATCCTTGGCGTGGTACATGGCCGTGTCGGCGTTCTTCATCAGCTGGCTCAGCTCCTGGCCGTCTTGCGGGCTGAGGGCGATGCCGATGCTGGCGGTGACGAAAAACTCGCGGCCCTCGAGGATAAATCCCTGGGTCAGGCTGGCGAGAATCTGCTCGGCCACATGGATGGCCCGGTTCAACGCGACATCGCGACTGCTGCACGCCTGCAGCAGCAAGGTGAACTCGTCGCCGCCCATGCGCGCTACGGTGTCGTCTTCGCTGACGCAACCAAGCAGGCGCCGGGCCACGTCCTGCAACATGCGATCGCCCGCGGCATGGCCGAGGGAGTCGTTGATCGGCTTGAAGCGGTCGAGGTCGAGGAACATCAGCACCACCCACTGATGATGCCGATCGGCGGCCTGCAGGGCGGTGTGCAGGCGATCCTGGAACAGGGTGCGATTGGGCAGCAGGGTCAGCGGATCGTAGTAGGCCAGGCGGTGGATGCGCTGCTCGCTGGCCTTGCGCTCGCTGATGTCGCTGAAAAACGCCACATAGCTGACCAGATCGCCTTCGTCATCCTGCACCGCGGTGATCCCCACCCAGGCCGGGAAGTCGTCGCCACCCTTGCGCTTGAGGCGCACCTCGCCCTCCCAACTGCCGCGGTGGCGCAACTGCTCGAGAATAAAACGCAGGTGCTCGGCGGGCGCCTGGCTGCTGGTCAGCAGGTTCGGCAACTGGTCCAGCACATCACGGCTGGCATAGCCGCTGATGCGGCTGAAGGCATCATTGACCTGGACGATATAGCCTGCCGGGTCGGTGACCAGGATGGCCGCGGTGGAGTGCTCGAACACCGTGGCCGCCATGCGCAGATCCTTGGTCGCCTGGCGCTGCAGGCTGATGTCACGGCCGATACCGAGCAGCCCCTCGAAGTGGCCGTACTCATCCCACATCAGAGTCATGCTCAGTTCGGTCGGCACCTTGAGGCCGTTGGCATGCAGACAGTCGAACATAAACAGCTGGGTCGGCAGCTCGTTGCGCAGGCGCGCCAGCAACGCCGGCTCGCTCAGCCCCTGGCGAATCTGCGCCAGCAACTGATAAACGCTATCGAGCTGGCTGCGATTGGCGGCGGTGGCAAAGAAGCCGTGCTGCATGATCCATTCGGTGCTGTAGCCCAGGGTCGTTTCCACCGACGGGCTGACGTACACCAGCTGCAGTTGACGATTAGTGGAGAAGATCACGTTGCTGGTGTTTTCCGCCAACAGGCGATAGCGCCGCTCGCTTTCGCGCAGCGATTCGCTGGCCTCGATCTGCTCGGTAACATCCTTGGCGATGCCGATCAGGCGGCTGACGTGGCCGTGGCTGTCGCGGCTCAGGGCCTGCTCGCGAATATCAAACCAGTGCCAACTGCCGTCGCGGTGACGCCAGCGTAACTGGCATTGCAGTAACTGCCCGTCACTGACCACCTGCTGCAGGCTGCGCATGCGCCCATAGAGCTCCTGGTCGTCGGGGTGGAGGATTTTCTCCCACAGACGCTCGCCCAGTTGGCGCAGCTCGTCCTTGTTGTAGCCCAGTTGCGGGCCGAGATGGTTATTGCTGAACATCACCCGTTTGCCGGGAATGTCATGCACATACAGGGTGTCGGGAATGGCCGTGACCACATCCGACCAGAAGTTTTCCCGCTCAAGCAGCGACAGCTCGATGCGCTTGCGGCTGGTGACATCGCTGATGCTGAGAGTGACGGCGTGGTAGTCCTCGGCCAGCTCGGGCAATTGCATCACCAGCCACAGGTAGCGCGCATGGCCCTGGGCGGTATTGATGCGGATTTCGGCCTCCAACTGACGCTGGCCGCCCAGGGCGCAGCCGATCAGTTGCTGGCGCACGCCGCCGGCGCGCAAGGGTCGGTAACCAATCAACAACTGCCAGACTTGTTCGGCCGAGGCGACCCCGAGCAGGCGTTCGGTGACGCGGTTGATTTCACTGATCCGCAACAACTCCAGCAGACCGTGATGGGCCTGCGGATTGGCCTTTAGCCAGAGCTCCAGATCCTCCTGGCTGCGCAGGCCGAGTGCTTGCAAACAGGCATGCAGGGCAGACAGGTCGAGCACGCAGAGCGCCGTGCCGGTGCCTTCGAAAATCGCCTGATAACGCCGCTGGGTTTGCTCCAGGCCGCGGCGCACCTGCTGCTCGGCACTGACATCACGAAGCATCCAGACCGCGCCCTGGTAGGTGTCGGCGGCGCCTGGTGCGCTCACGCGAACGCTGACACTGAAGGTGCGCGACTGGCCATCCTGAACCCGCTGCAGGAGCAACGCCTGGGAGTCGCTGGCGCCACCAACCCCGTGCAAGTGCCCGGCGAGCTCCGGCAGCAACTCGTCCAGGGCGCGACCACGAGCCTGATTGCTGCTCAGGCCGAGCAGTTGTTCGGCTTGCGGATTGAGGTAGCGAATGCGCCCACGCGCATCGCTGAGCAGCACCCGCTCCTCGATCGAGCCGAGGGCGATGGCCGCCAGTTCCAGGGCGCGCCGCGACTTTGCCTGACTGACGTGCAGCCAGCGCTGCTCGCGGTGCAAAACCATAAAGGTGAGCACGCTCATGGCGGCGCAGAGAACAAACAACAACAACTTGCCAAGCAGCACCGGCAGTAGCTGGGCGCGCACCAGGGCCATATCCAGCAGGCTGCGCAGTTGCCAGTCGCTGTGCGCTACCGCCAGAACGCGGCTGCTGGCCAGGCGCAGGTCGTCATCGACATGGCCGGCGCTGTGCCCAAGCAGACGCTGGCCGACCCGCTCCTCGAGGCGCCAGTGCTGATGCTCGGGCAGTTGTTCGGGCAGCCAGCGCTGTACCGCCTCGGGACGCAAACGAGCCACCCAGAAGCCACCGGGACGCACCCCGGCCGGCTGGCGCAACAGCAGATACAGCGGGCTGTCGGCCTGCGGCCCGCGACTCAGGTAATAGGTTTGATCGCCCGCACGGGCCGGCAGACTGAGCAGATAAGGCAAGTCGCCAGGATCGCCGGCCGTGTCGGCCAACAGACCACCGCGCGAATTCAGCCAGGCCAGGCTGAGCAACTCCGGCAAGCCACCACGCAACTGCTGCAACAGCACCGTGCTGGGCTCGCCGGGGGCCGGGCGCAGCGCATGCTGGCGAAGCGACTCGAGGGTCTCCTGGACTTGCAATTGCAGGTTCAGGGCCAACTGGCCACTGACCTGGGCGGCATGGTCATAGCTGCGCTGGCGTTGATGCTGCAGCTGCTGAGCAAAGTCCTGACGCAGTTGCCAGATGATCAGTGCCAGCATGCTCAGCAGCAGACCCAGCAACAGCCCCTTGAGCCAGCGGCTGCGCGGCGGTAGGCGACGATCATCCGTGGGCGACGCAGAAGACGGGGTGACGGGCTCGGGCACTGAAGGCGTGATCCTGCAAAAACGGCGGCAATAGAGAGGACGGCGTTACTGTGACAGTAGTCCGCTTCGCGCGGGGCGCCAAGCATGCCTTGAAGTGTGGCCAAGTGCCAGCCGTGCCGACGAGTGCCGCGCCCTGCTGCGGCGCTGTTTGCCGTGGCGTCCTGGTGCGTGCCGCACGGCGTTCGCGGTTTGCCCTGCAGGGCGCATTCCGGTAGCTTTGGCCCATGCGCGCGGGGCGATTTTCTCGCCTGGGCGCGTTCCTTTTTCTCTGTCACGGGCACGCGTTAATCCATGGCTCAATACGTCTACACCATGCACCGGCTGTGCAAAGTGGTACCGCCGAAGCGGGAAATCCTGAAGAACATTTCCCTGTCCTTTTTCCCCGGCGCCAAGATCGGCGTGCTCGGCCTCAACGGCTCAGGCAAATCCACCCTGCTGAAGATCATGGCCGGCGTCGACACCGAGTTCGACGGCGAAGCCCGGCCGATGCCGGAGCTGAATGTCGGCTACCTGCCGCAAGAGCCACAGCTGGACCCGAGCAAGACCGTCCGTGAAGTGGTCGAAGAAGCGGTCAGCGTAATCAAGGACGCCCAGGCGCGCCTGGACGAGGTCTACGCCGCCTACGCCGATCCGGATGCCGATTTCGACAAGCTGGCCGCCGAGCAGGCCAAGCTGGAAGCCATCCTCCAGGCCGGCGACGGTCACAACCTCGAACGCCAACTGGAAGTCGCCGCCGACGCCCTGCGCCTGCCGGCCTGGGATGCCAAGGTCGAGCACCTCTCCGGTGGTGAGAAGCGCCGCGTGGCCCTCTGCCGCCTGCTGCTGTCGGCCCCCGACATGCTCCTGCTGGACGAACCGACCAACCACCTGGACGCCGACTCGGTGGCCTGGCTGGAGCACTTCCTGCATGACTTCCCCGGCACCGTGGTGGCGATCACCCACGACCGTTACTTCCTGGATAACGTCGCCGGCTGGATTCTCGAACTCGACCG
>DAITLT010000148.1:0-7973 GCA_036835505.1 Pseudomonas sp. | reverse complement strand
CCACGGTCGAACTGCATGCCTTCAACAACCGACAGTTCGTTTTCCAGGCCCGAGCCTTCTTCAACGGTGATCACGCCTTCTTTACCGACTTTTTCCATGGCTTCGGCAATGATGTCGCCGATGGAGCTGTCGGAGTTGGCGGAGATGGTGCCGACCTGAGCGATGGCCTTGGTGTCAGCGCATGGCTTGGACAGGTTTTTCAGCTGAGCAACAACGGCGATGGTCGCCTTGTCGATGCCGCGCTTGAGGTCCATCGGGTTCATGCCGGCAGCGACGGCTTTCAGGCCTTCGTTGACGATCGACTGAGCCAGAACGGTGGCGGTGGTGGTGCCGTCGCCTGCGTCGTCGTTGGCACGCGAGGCCACGTCTTTAACCAGTTGGGCGCCCATGTTTTCGAAGCGATCTTTCAGCTCGATTTCTTTGGCAACGGAAACGCCGTCCTTGGTGATGGTCGGAGCGCCGTAGCTCTTCTCGATGATCACGTTACGGCCTTTCGGGCCGAGGGTGGCTTTTACCGCGTCAGCCAGAACGTTAACGCCGGTGAGCATTTTCTTGCGGGCGGAGTCGCCAAACTTAACTTCTTTTGCAGCCATGATCGGTATTCCTCAATTCGTTGCGTGGAACAGAATTCGTGGCGCCGGTGCGCCGGTGCAGCGGCTGTTTAACCACAGCCGTCGCCAATTAGCCTTCAACTACGGCCAGGATTTCGCTTTCGCTCATCACCAGCAGGTCTTCACCGTCGACCTTGATGGTGTTGCTGCCCGAGTACGGGCCGAACACGACCTTGTCACCCACTTTCACGGCTGGAGCGCGCACTTCACCGTTGTCCAGCACTTTGCCGGTACCAACAGCCAGAATCTCGCCACGGTTTGGCTTTTCGGCAGCCGAACCCGGCAGCACGATGCCGCCCGCGGTTTTCGATTCTTCTTCGCTGCGACGGATAACAACGCGGTCATGCAGAGGACGAAGCTTCATTGTCGATTCTCTCCCAAGAGGTGGTTTTTTGTGCCGACGGTGCAGTCACCGACGGGTTAGCAAAGCCGGCCAGGCCGGTTGCGATTCGCCAGGCAAACCGCAGAAATTCACGGTCGAGGAGCACAAGCCCCTCGCGCTGCAAGCTACATAAGGCCGCGGTGGGATATTTCAAGGGCAAATGCGATTTTTTTACGAATCACGGTGCTCGAACTCACCTTCAATCACGTTCGGCCGAGTGGGCCCCGAGCGCGCCTGCAGGTCATCGGCAAACGCGCGCTGACGCAGCGCCTGCTCGGCCACCCGCTGGCGCACCTTGCCGACCAGCAAGCGGCGGGTAAACGGGATCAGGCACAGCACGCCGAACACATCGCTGATAAAGCCTGGCAGCAGCAACAGGCCACCGCCTACGGCAATCAGCAAGCCTTCCAGCACCTCCTGTTCGGGCAGCTCGCCACGGGCCAGTTTTTCCCGCGCACGCCAGGCGGTGGCAATGCCCGCCACCCGCAGCAGCACACTGCCGAGCACGGCGGTGGCGATGACCAGCAACAGGGTCGGCAGCACGCCAATGGCGCTGCCCACCTGAATCAGCACCGCCAGCTCGATCAGCGGAAACAACAGAAACAAGAACACAAACGCGCGCATCAAGAATTCCTTCAAAGCAAGAATGGCTTGCGACCACTTAGAGATAAGGGGCCGCTTAGCTTAATTCAAGCGCCAGGCCTGGCGCCCGTCGGTCAGGGTGTTACAGGATGTTGGCAAGCCCGGCCAGGGTCAAATACGCGACCAATGGCGGCGCAACGCCAGCAAATCAGGCCAAGGCGGCCCACCGGCAACGGATGCGCCTGGCCGCGCGGAAAATGCCCAGTGGTATTCCTTGGGTGGCGATTCTCGGGCATGCTTGGCCGCCTTTACGCTCAACTTGTGACTCCTCGTACAGAATTCGTCATAAACGGACAGGCATCAGCAACTTCGCGTCTGCGGCGCCTACGGGGCACTATCGAACCATCCTTGAGGGGACAAGCTATGCAACTGCAAGACAAGGTCATCATCATCACCGGCGGCTGCCAGGGCCTGGGCCGCGCCATGGCCGAATACCTGGCCGGCAAAGGCGCCAAACTGGCCCTGGTCGACCTCAACCAGGAAAAACTCGATGAGGCCGTGGCCGCCTGCAAAGCCGCCGGCACTCAAGCCCGTGCTTACCTGTGCAACGTCGCCAACGAAGAACAAGTGGGCCATATGGTCGCCCAGGTGGCGGAAGATTTCGGCGCCATCAATGGCCTGGTCAACAACGCCGGCATCCTGCGCGACGGCCTGACCATCAAGGTCAAGGACGGCGAGATGACCAAGATGAGCCTGGCCCAGTGGCAGTCGGTGATCGACGTCAACCTGACCGGCGTGTTCCTCTGCACCCGCGAAGTGGCGGCGAAGATGATCGAGCTGAAGAACCAGGGCGCGATCATCAACATCTCCTCCATTTCCCGTGCCGGTAACGTCGGCCAGGCCAACTACTCCGCGGCCAAGGCCGGGGTGGCCGCCGATACCGTGGTCTGGGCCAAGGAGCTGGCGCGTTACGGCATCCGCGTTGCCGGCGTGGCACCGGGCTTTATCGAAACCGAAATGACCGGCAGCATGAAGCCCGAAGCCCTGGAGAAAATGTGCGCCGGCATCCCGCTCAAGCGCATGGGCAAACCGGCCGAGATCGCCCACTCGGTAGCTTACATCCTGGAAAACGACTACTACACCGGTCGCGTCCTGGAGCTGGACGGCGGCCTGCGCCTGTAATCGGCACGCGGCCCACAACGCCCCGCGCTGCGCTAATGCCGTTCACTTAAGCCAAGTGAACGGCATTTTTTTTGTAGCCCGGATGCAATCCGGGAAGCTCGTTGTCACCTAAGTTCGCCCCCGGATTTCATCCGAGCTACGCCTGCGCCACATTACCCACGGCAGATTTACCAGCCGACGCCCAACCCCAGCATGTACTGGCGCTCGGACGTGGTCTGACCAAGGCCGCGCAACTGGTTGAGCTCATACAGCAGCGACACCCGCGCCCACTCGTTGACCCGGTAACGCACGCCCGCTTCGCCCTCGAACACATAATCAACCTGGTCAATCAACGGCATGGCCAGCTGCGCCGTGCTGTACAGCTCGATACGGGTGCCCGAGAGCAGGCGCTTGTAGTCCCACTCCAGACCATAGGCATCGAATTCGGTCTCCTGGCCATTGCCGCGCAATTGAAAGCGTTCGTACTGGGCGATGACATCAAAACGCCCCAACTCGTCATCCCAGAAGCGATAACCGGGGCCGAGACCATAGGACGTTTGCCGATTGATCTTCTCGAACTCATCGTGCTGTTCATACACGCTGCTACGGATAAACCACTGCTGGGTGATAAAACGGTCGAGGTCATATTCCAGCTCCCAGTTGTTATCAACCTTCTGGCCGTTCTTGGTCTCGTGCTCATACTCGCCCTTGAGGACATGACGCCAACGGCCGTGGCTGATCCGGCTATCGCCCTTGAGCTTGAGCTCGTCGGTTTCGTTCTCGTTGCGCTCCATGTCCAGCTTGGCGTCGAGGTTGCCTTCCCAGACCAGATCCTGGATCAACGGCCGCGGTGGCACCAACTGCTTGATTTCGGCCAACGGCACGGTCTGCGTCTGGCCATTGACCACCCGCACCATGCCTTTGCCGGCGGCCTGCAGATGCTGGCTGCGCTGTCCGGTAAAGCCCGAACGCTTGACCAGCAAGGGTTGGTCGGAGCGCAAGGTGTCGATATCCTGCCAATCGATCAGCACGCGTCCGGCATACTTGGTTTTCAGCGCCAACTTGCCGCCATCCAGCAGCACGATCTGCCCAGTCAGGCGATCGCCATTGTTCAGCCAGACGGTATCGGCCCAGGCCGGCAACCCCAGCCCCAGCAATAGACATGTCCCCAGAGCCCGCCACAGCATGATCAATTACCCACCCAGCCAAGACCGAAAAGCCCCGCAGCATGCCTGCTCCAGCGCGCCGCCGGCAAGTCCGGCCGCCCGCCGGGAGGCGCTGTTTATCACCCTGGCGCAAGTGCCCGCCGGTAACCTGGTCAGCTATGGCCAGTTAGCCGCCCTGGCGGGCCTGGGCCGGGCGGCGCGCTGGGTCGGTCGCACCCTCAGTCAGTTGCCATGCGACTCGCGCCTGCCCTGGCACCGGGTAATCGCCGCCAGCGGGCGCCTGAGCCTGCCGGCCGACAGCCCGGCCGGCGCCGAACAGCGCGCCCGCCTGCACAGCGAAGGCATCGACCTGACCAACGATAGGGTCAATCTGCGCATCCATGGCTGGCGTCCGTAGGAGCACAGCGGTTAGAGTGCGCCCTTTGTCGCTCAGCCCCAGGCAGTCTCCAGCCCATGCCCCGTAACGCCCTGCCGCGTAAAAGCTGGCGCGCCGCCTTGGCCGCCTACGCCACCCCCGCCTCACTGGCCTTGCTGCTGCTCGGTTTTGCCGCCGGCCTGCCCTATATGCTGGTGTTTTCCACCCTCTCGGTATGGCTGCGCGAAGCCGGCGTGTCGCACCAGACCATCGGCTACGCCAGCCTGATTGGCCTGGCCTATGCGTTTAAATGGGTCTGGTCGCCGCTGCTCGACCAATGGCGCCTGCCGCTGCTCGGCCGCCTGGGCCGGCGCCGCTCCTGGCTGCTGCTGTCCCAGGGGCTGATCGCCCTCGGCCTGATCGGCATGGCCTTCTGCGACCCGCAGCAACATCTGCACTGGCTGATCGCCATCGCCGTGGTCGTCGCCTTCGCCTCGGCCACCCAGGACATCGCGGTGGACGCCTATCGCCTGGAAATTGCCGACGACACCCACCAGGCCGCCCTGGCCGCCAGCTACATGGCCGGTTACCGGGTCGCGGCCCTGCTGGCCACTGCCGGCGCGCTGTATTTTGCCGACTGGTTTGGCACCCCGAGCCTGGGCTACCAGCATGGCGCCTGGGCCAGCACCTATATGCTGTTTGCCCTGCTGATGCTGCCGGGGCTGATAACCACCCTATGGATGCGCGAATCGCCGCTGCCGCTGCGCACCCAGCAGGCCGCCGAACGCTTCGGCCTCAACCATCAACTGATCTCGGTGCTGGTGCTGATCGTCTTGCTGATTTCCATCCCGGCGATGTTCACCCAGCTCTACCACACCGAGTTTCACCGCGTGCTGGTCAAGGGCGAGAGCCTGCTGGACCTGCTCAGCGACGACCGCGCCTTCCTGCGCGCCATCCTCTATATCGTGCTGACCGCCCTGTGTCTGTCGAGCGCCGGGCGCCGCGGTCTGCAGCCGGTGCTGACGCCGATCAGCGACTTTATCCAGCGCTATCGCTGGCAGGCCTTCCTGCTGCTCGGGTTGGTGGCCACCTACCGCATGTCGGACACGGTAATGGGCGTGATGGCCAACGTCTTCTATATCGACCAGGGCTTTACCAAGGAGCAGATCGCCAGCGTCAGCAAGCTCTTCGGCCTGTTTATGACCCTGCTCGGCGCCGGCCTCGGCGGCTTGCTGATCGTGCGTTTCGGCATCATGCCGATCCTGTTTATCGGCGGCGTGGCCTCGGCGGCGACCAACCTGCTGTTTCTGCTGCTGGCCGACATGGGCGCGCACCTGCAGATGCTGATCCTGACCATCTCCTGCGACAACTTCAGCTCCGGCCTGGCCACTGCGGCCTTTGTCGCCTACCTGTCGAGCCTGACTAACCTGAAGTTCTCGGCCACCCAGTACGCCCTGCTCAGCTCGATCATGATGCTGCTGCCGCGCCTGATTGGCGGCTATTCCGGCACCCTGGTGGAGAACCTCGGCTATGCCCAGTTCTTCCTGTTTACCGCCCTCCTCGGCATCCCCACCCTGCTGCTGATTCT
Source organism: Pseudomonas sp. (assembly GCA_036835505.1). Lineage (GTDB taxonomy): Bacteria > Pseudomonadota > Gammaproteobacteria > Pseudomonadales > Pseudomonadaceae > Aquipseudomonas. The sequence continues at coordinate 2,128 of DAITLT010000148.1, read as the reverse complement.
GCTCCAGTGGCACAAGCAGAACCGCCTGGAGCTGGCCGCCGACTAACGCATGCTCGCGCAGTGATCCTGCGCGGGCATGGCCGGGGTATACCAGACGAAGTCGGCGCGCTCGGCACTCACTGCCTGGCCCACCTCGGCGAGGATCAATACCCGCTCACTGCCACCCGGCGCAGCCAGATCCTGCAGGTGTAAAGGCACGCCCAGGTCACGCCGCACATGAAAAGCCCCAGCCAATAACACTGCCGGAGTAGGCGCGGCCAGCAAACGCTCGGCCATACGCCGGTCACGCTGCTGTTGCACCGCCAGCATGGCCGGCAGTTGCGCCGCTGGCAGCAAACCGCAGTGAGAGGTTTCGATCTGCGCCAGCAACGCCGCCTGCACAGAGGCCTGGGTCGCCTGCCCGGCCGGCAAACGCGGCTGCGTGCGGTAGAGGGTCATAATTTCATCCCGATCCAGATTGGCCGCCAGCAGCGGCGCCGGCTGCAGCAAGCCGTAACGGATAATCGGCCCATACAGCGCCCAGTCCCAGCCTGTTTGCCAAGCCAGAGCAGCGGGCAAAGCCACCGGCATCTGCCGCGCACGGCTGGCGGCCTGGGTGGCAGCGACCTTGGCCTGCTGATCGGGGTTGAGCATTTCCAGCAGCAAACTGCCCGGCTCACGCCGCTGCTGCAGGACCTTGAGCAGCCAGAGCTGCAGTGCATGTTGATCGACATTGTCATGCTGCTCGCCGATCAGCACCCGCGGGGCGTCTGCCAACTGCTCAAGCAACTGCGCCGGGGTCAGCGTCGCGCCGCTGCGCAGGTCGCGAATCAGCCCCAGATCGGCATGCTGCAAGCCCTCGCGGCCTTGCCAGGCGGGTAATGGCGGCAACGGCGCAACACTTTGGCAAGCCGTCAGCAGGGCCAGAGCGGCCCACACGAGCACACGCATAAACACTCCTTAACGAATGATGATCAGCGGATGGTCGCGCTCGGGATGGCCCTGCACCAGCACGTCGAGGCCAAACACCGCGCGCAGCGGCGCCGGCGCCAGGACCTCGGCCGGGCTGCCGAGCAGGTATGGGCGCCCCTCCTGCAGCAGCAACAGCCGGTCGCAGTAACGCGCCGCCAGGTTGAGGTCATGCAGGATCACCAGCACCGCCGCGCCGCGCCCGGCAAAGTCGCGCACCGCCTGGAGGATGCTGTGCTGGTGCAGAGGGTCAAGCATTGAGGTCGGCTCATCCAACAGCAGAATCTGCCCCACACCGCCCGGCCACACCTGGGCCAGCACCCGTGCCAGGTGTACGCGCTGGCGCTCGCCCCCGGACAGCGCCAGGTAATTGCGCCCGCTCAGGTGCTGGGCATCGGCGGCCTGCAAGGCGGCAGTGACGATCCGCTGGTCCGCCTGCCGGCCGCTGCTGTGGGGCAAACGGCCCATGCCGACCACCTGCTCGACAGTGAAGGCGAACTCCAGGCTGGAGCTTTGCGCTAACACCGCCAAGCGCTGCGCCCTGGCCGGCCCCGGCCAACTCGCCAGGGGCCGCTGATCGAGGCTGACCTGGCCCTGGGCCGCCGGTAGATCGCCGCTCAGGGCCGCCAGCAATGTACTTTTGCCGGCGCCATTGGGACCGAGCACGCCGAGCACCTCACCGTCGCGCAACTGCAGGTCGATACCGGCGAGCACCGTGCAGGGGCCACGCCGCACACTGAGCGTTTCGGCGCAGAGCATCAGTGTCGCCCCCGCAACAATAAATAGATAAAGAACGGCGCACCGAGCAAGGCGGTGACGATGCCGATCGGCAACTCCGCCGGAGCCAACAGCAGGCGTGCGAGCAAATCGGCGAGCAACAGCAGGCTGGCGCCGGTCAGGGCCGCGGCCGGCAACAGCAGACGATGATCGGGGCCCACCAGCAGGCGCACCAGATGGGGCACCACCAGGCCGATAAAACCGATCATCCCGGCCGCCGCCACCGCAGCGCCCACGCCCAAGGCGGTGCAGAACACCAGTTCCCGCTTCAGCCGCTCGACGGCAAAACCCAGATGACGGGCCTCTGACTCGCCCAGCAACAAGGCATTCAAGGCCTGCGCGCGGCGCGGCAACCACAGCGCCACCGCCGCCGTGACCAGCAGCAGCGGCCACAACCGCGCAT
>DAITLT010000147.1:0-8059 GCA_036835505.1 Pseudomonas sp. | reverse complement strand
GCCCAGGACCATAAAACCCAGCGTGTGCTGATGATGGCGTGGATGAACCGCGAGGCATTGCAGCTCACCGTCGATGAAGGCCGGGCCATTTACTGGTCGCGCTCGCGCGGCAAGCTGTGGCGCAAGGGCGAAGAGTCCGGGCATGTGCAAAAACTGCATGAACTGCGCCTGGACTGCGACGCCGACGTGCTCATCCTGATGGTCGAGCAACTCGGCGGCATCGCCTGCCACACCGGCCGGCAGAGCTGCTTCTATCGCGTCTACGACAACGCCGGTTGGAAAATCGTCGAGCCGGTGCTCAAAGACCCGGCCGCCATCTACGCCACAGGACACCGCCATGAGTGACACCCTGACCCGCCTCGCCGCCGTGCTGGAAACGCGCAAAGGCGCCGCGCCCGACAGCTCCTATGTGGCCAGCCTGTACCACAAGGGCCTGAACAAGATTCTGGAAAAACTCGGCGAAGAGTCGATAGAAACCATCCTCGCCGCCAAGGACGCCGCCAGCAGCGGCGACTGCAGCGACCTCATCTACGAAACCGCCGACCTGTGGTTCCACAGCCTGGTCATGCTCGCCGCCCTCGGCCAGCATCCGCAGGCCGTACTGGACGAACTGGAACGCCGTTTCGGCCTGTCTGGGCACGCCGAAAAGGCCGCCCGCAGCGACACCCATTAATCACTACTACGAGGTATTACCAGCATGGGTATTTTCGACTGGAAACACTGGGTCGTCATTCTAATCGTCGTCGTCCTGGTGTTTGGCACCAAGAAGCTCAAGGGTCTGGGCAGCGACGTGGGCGAATCGATCAAGGGCTTTCGCAAGGCCATGAGCGATGACGAAAAGCCTAGCGAGGTTGCCCCCCCAGCCGCCGCTCCCGTCAATCAGCCGACCACCATCGACGCTCAGGCGCACAAGGTCGAAGAGCCGGCCCGCAAGGAATAACGCCGCATGTTCGGTATCAGCTTTGGTGAATTGCTTCTGGTTGGCCTGATTGCCCTGCTGGTGCTCGGCCCCGATCGCCTGCCCGGCGCCGCGCGTACGGCCGGGCTGTGGGTGGGCCGGTTGAAGCGCAGCTTCAACGCCATCAAGCAGGAGGTCGAGCGCGAGATCGGCGCCGACGAGATTCGCCGGCAATTGCATAACGAACAGGTCATGGCCCTTGAGCAACAGAACAAGGGCCTGCCGCCGAACCTGACGCCCGCCAGCGCGAGCCAGCCCAGCCAGGCTCCCGCCAGCAGCGTGCCGACCGAGGTCGCCACGCCCACTCCGCCACAACCTCCGCGAGCACCATGAGCCAGCAGACTTCGCACAACGACCAGGAAATGCCCCTGGTCGCCCACCTCACCGAGCTGCGCAAGCGCTTGTTGCGCTGCGTCGGCGCGGTGTTGCTGATCTTCGCCACGCTGTTCTACTTTGCCCGCGAGATCTACACCCTGGTGTCCGAACCGTTGCGCCGCTTCCTCCCGGAAGGCGCCACGATGATCGCCATCGACCCGGCCTCGGCGTTTCTTGCGCCCCTCAAACTGACCATGATCATCGCCCTGTTCGTCAGCATGCCGGTGATCCTGTATCAGGTCTGGAGCTTTATCGCCCCAGGGTTGTACAAGCACGAAAAGCGCATCGCCGTGCCGCTGCTCAGCTCCAGCGTGCTGCTGTTCTATGCCGGCATGGCCTTCGCCTACTTCCTCGTGTTGCCGCTGATGTATCACTTCCTGATTGGCGCAGCGCCGGAAGGGGTCACCCCGATGACCGACATCAACAGCTACCTGGACTCGGTGCTGACCCTGTTCTTCGCCTTTGGCGTGGCCTTCGAGATTCCGGTGGCGGTGGTGCTGCTGATCTGGATCGGCGTCGTCAACGTGGCCTACCTGCAGAAGATCCGCCCCTACGTGATCATCGGCTGCTTCGTGGTCGGCATGGTTCTGACCCCGCCCGATCCACTCTCGCAGACCCTGCTGGCGGTGCCGATGTGGCTGCTCTTCGAGGTCGGCCTGTTCTTCGGCCGGCTGATCCGCAAACCGGCCGCCGATGAGGCCACCGACGACAGCGACAACGACCAGCCGCCCGCCGTTCAGCCATGAACCTGCTGCTGCTGGAAGACGGCGACTTTATTGCCGCCGATCGCGTCTTGCTGCAGGGCCGCCGCCTCAAGCACCTGCAAGAGGTACACCGGGCCACCGTGGGCGACAGCCTGCGGGTCGGGCGCCTCGGTGGCCTGATGGGCCAGGGCCAGTTGCTGCGCCTGGACAGCGACGCCGCCGAACTGCAGACCAGCCTCGAGCAGAGCGCTCCGGCCAAACTGCCACTGACCCTGCTGCTGGCCCTGCCACGGCCAAAAATGCTCAAGCGCGTGCTGCAGACCGTGGCCAGCATGGGCGTACCCAGGCTGATTCTGCTCAACAGTTATCGGGTGGAAAAAAGTTTCTGGCAGACGCCGTTTCTGCAACCTGAGGCGATCCGCGAGCAACTGATCCTCGGCCTGGAGCAGGCCCGCGATACGGTCTTGCCAGAGGTCATCATCGAGAAGCGCTTCAAGCCCTTTGTCGAAGATCAACTGCCGCAACTGGCCGCCGGCAGCCTCGGCCTGGTCGGCCACCCCGGTCCTTACCCAGCCTGCCCGCGCACGGTCGAGGGCCAGGTGACCCTGGCCATCGGCCCGGAAGGCGGCTGGATTCCCTACGAGGTGGAAAAACTCGCTAGCGCCGGCCTGCAACCGGTGCAACTGGGCGAGCGCATCCTGCGCGTGGAAACCGCCGTTACTGCCCTACTCGCCCGCCTGTTTTAAGCCTGTAGCCGGCGGCAATCCGGGAGAGGCCACACGCACCCGTAGGATGGGTGGAGCGCAGCGATACCCATCAATAACCCGATCGCCCGATCGCCCGATGGGTTACGCCGCTGCGCGGCTAACCCATCCTACCGGGCTACCGGGCGGATGCAGGTAGCCCGGATGCAATCCGGGAGAGGCCACACGCACCCGTAGGATGGGTGGAGCGCAGCGATACCCATCGACAACCCGCACAATCAGCCGATGGGTTATGCCGCTGCGCGACTAACCCATCCTACCGGCCGGCCTGTTATCTGTGGTTACAACACCTGCTTAAGAAACGCCTGGGCGCGCGGGTCTTGTGGCTGGCTGAAGAACTGCGCCGGCGGCGCGTCTTCCAGCAGTTTGCCGTGGTCGAAGAACAGCACGCGATCGGCCACTTCGCGGGCAAAGCCCATTTCGTGGGTGACGCAGACCATGGTCATGCCTTCCAGGGCCAGGGTCTTCATCACGTCCAGCACCTCGCCGACCATTTCCGGGTCGAGCGCCGAGGTCGGTTCGTCAAACAGCATGACCTTGGGCTCCATGGCCAACGCGCGGGCGATCGCCACCCGTTGCTGCTGACCACCAGACAAGCGCGCCGGGAACTCGTTGGCCTTCTGCGCGATGCCGACCTTTTCCAGCAGGGCCAGGGACTTGGCTTCACGCTCGGCCTTGCCGCGCTTGCGCACTACTTTCTGCGCCAGACAGAGGTTTTCCAGCACGGTCATGTGCGGGAACAGGTTGAAGTGCTGGAACACCATGCCGACTTCGCGGCGGTAGGCGTTGACGTCGGTCTTCGGGTTGGCCAGGTCCAGGCCGTCGATACTCACCGAGCCGGAATCCAGCTGCTCCAGGCCATTCAGGCAACGCAAAAAGGTCGACTTGCCGGAGCCGGACGGGCCGATCACCACCAGCACTTCGCCCTTGGCCACCTGGGTGGTGACATTGTCGACCGCGCGCACCTGCTGGCCGCGGGCGTCGAATACTTTGCTCAGCTCACGAACTTCAATCACTTTGCGCCAACCTCCGCTCCAGCCGGCTGGCGATCTGCGACAGCGGCAAGTTGATAACCAGGTACAGGGCCGCCACACAGAACCAGATCTCGAACGTCGAGAACGAGGTGGTGATGGCTTCGCGACCGCTCTTGGTCAGCTCGGTAATAGCGATCACCGAAACCAGCGAGGTGTCCTTGACCAGACTGATAAATTGCCCGGCCAATGCCGGCAGCGCCCGCTTGAACGCCTGCGGCAATACCACGTAACGCATCGCCTGCCCGGCCGTCAGGCCCAGGGAGCGTGCGGCTTCGGCCTGGCCCTTGACGATCGACTGCACGCCGCCGCGGACGATCTCGGCCACGTAGGCGCCGGTAAACAGCGCCAGCGCCGCCACCCCGGCGAACTCGCGGGACAGGTTGAGCACCGTACCGATAAAGAAGTAGAAGATGAAAATCTGCACCAGCAGCGGCGTGCCACGCACCAACTCGACATACACCGTCGACAGGTCGCGCAGGGTCGGATTGCTCGACAGCCGGCACAGGCCAGTCAGCACGCCGATCAGCAGCCCCATGACCCCGGCGGCCAGGGAAATCCACAGGGTCGTCAGCAGGCCCCAGGCCAGCGGGCCGGCGGCCCAGTGACGGGTCACGCCGACCTGATCACCTTCCTCGACCTCGTCACCCAGCGACAGTTGCAGACTGTCGCTGTCCACGCTCAGCACCTGCTCGGCGCCCTCGCTAGTGCGCAGGGTCACCGCGGTTTGCGCGCCCTGCACCTTAAGGCTCGCCACCTCGGCCAACTCGGCCGCGCGCTGCGCCTCTTCGGCATGATAGACGAAATACTGCGGCACGCGGTTCCAGCGCCACTCATAGGCAATCATCGAGGTGGCGAACCACAGGCTGGCGGCCAGCATGATAAGAATCAGCCCGGTCAGCAGATGCCAGGGCCATTGGGCGTGTTTCAATTTAGCCACGAAGCAATTCCATAAATGCGAACGCGCAGCCGGGCTGCGCGTTGGGTATCAACAGCGGAGTAAGCCTTGCGGCTTATTCCATGTCTTTTAGCCAGCTAGTGCTCTTAAACCACTTGGCGTGCAGGCGATCGTAGGTGCCGTCGTGGCGGATCTGCTGCAGCCAGTTGTTGATCCAGTTGAGGCTGTCGTAGTCGCCCTTCTTCAGGCCAAACGCCAGCGGCTCGTAGGTGAAGGGTTCGGCCAGGTACACCAGCTTGCCAGCGCCGGCCTTGTTCACCGCCACCACGTTGTACGGGGCATCGTAGATAAAGGCATCGGCCTTGCCGTTGACCACATCGAGTACGGCCTCTTGCTCATTATCAAAACCGTTGTACTTGGCTTTGCTGATCAGCTTCTTGGCGACCATCTCGCCGGTCGTGCCGATCTTCGAGGTGATGCGGTACTGCGGATCGTTGAGGTCTTTGTAGGTCTTGATCTTGCCTTGCAGGTCCTTGCGAATCAGCAGGGTCTGGCCAACCACGATAAAGGGCTCGGAGAAGTTCAGGCGCAGGTTGCGCTCCTGGGTCAGGGTCATGCCGGAGCCGATCATGTCGAACTTGTTGGTCAGCAGGGCCGGGATGATGCCGTCATAGCTGGTGGACACCAGCTCCAGCTTGACGCCCATGGCCTTGGCCATGGCTTTCAGCAGGTCGACTTCGAAGCCGATGATCTCACCGCGCTTGTTGGTCATTTCGAACGGCATATAGGTCGGGTCCATGCCGACGCGCAGGGTACCGGCCTTCAGCGCATCATCGATGGCACCGGCCTGAGCGGAAAAACCGGTCAGCGTGGCGGCGGCAAACAGAACTGTCGCAAGAAACTTTTTCATCGGCGTTCCTGACAAAGTGGAGGGAATGGGTTCGACCATCGGCGCGCAAACGCCGGCAATCCATGGGCGCGCATGCTAACCGCTGAGGGCAGTGCTGGCCAGTCGGTCAACTGCCGCGAACCGCGCCAGGCGACGACTTGTTGGTTCAGCTTTGCAGTAGAAACGTCACCGGGCCATCGTTGACCAGGTGTACCTGCATGTCTGCACCGAACTGCCCGCAGGCCACCTGGGCATGCTGCAGGTGGGCCTGGGCGAGCAGATAATCGAACAGCTCGGCGCCCAGGGCCGGGGGAGCAGCCGTGGAGAAACTCGGGCGCAGGCCGCTTTGGGTGTCGGCCGCCAGGGTGAACTGGGACACCAGCAACAAGCCGCCAGCGACATCCTTGAGCGACAGGTTCATCTTGCCCGCCGCATCGCTGAACACCCGGTAATTGAGCAGTTTGTGCAGCAGCTTATCGGCGCTGGCCGGGGTGTCCTGGGGCTCGACCGCGACCAGCACCAGCAAACCGCCAGCAATCGCGCCGACACACTCACCGGCCACCTCGACCCGCGCCTGGCTGACCCGTTGCAGCAGAGCCTTCATGCCTCGTCGGGCGCCAGGTCGAGCAGGCGCCGGGCCATCTCGTCGGCACCGCGCACCAGGGCATCGGTGATGCCCACTTCCGAGGCGGCGTGACCGGCATCGCGGATGATCTGCAACTCGCTGTTGGGCCAGGCCTGGTGCAGCGCGTAGGCGTTGTCCAGCGGGCAGATCAGGTCATACCGGCCATGCACGATCAAGCCCGGCAGATGGGCAATCTTGGGCATGTCGCGAAGCAACTGGTCGGCGTCGAGAAAGGCGTTGTTGACGAAGTAGTGGCACTCGATGCGGGCGATCGACAAGGCCCGATGGGCGTCACTAAAGCGCTCGACCACCTGGGGATTGGGCCGCAGGGTGGCGGTACGCCCCTCCCAGGTCGACCAGGCCTTGGCGGCATGCATCTGGGCAATCTGATCCGGGCCGGTGAGGCGTTTGTAGAATGCCTGCATCAGATCGCCGCGCTCCTCCGCCGGGATCGGCGCCAGGTAGTCTTCCCAATAGTCGGGGAACAGGCGGCTGGCACCTTCCTGGTAGAACCAGTGGAAGTCTTGCGGACGGCAGAGAAAGATCCCCCGCAGCAGCAGCGCATGCACCCGCTCCGGATGGCTCTGGGCATAGGCCAGGGCCAGGGTCGAGCCCCAGGAGCCGCCGAACAGCACCCACTTGTCTATCCCTAAGTGCTCGCGGATGCGCTCCAGGTCGGCAACCAGGTCCCAGGTGCTGTTGTTGTCCAGGCTGGCGTGGGGCGTCGAGCGCCCGCAACCGCGCTGGTCGAAGGTGACGATGCGGTACAGATTGGGATCGAAGAAGCGCCGGCTCAGGGCATCACAGCCCGCCCCCGGCCCGCCATGGATAAACACCACCGGCAGACCATTGGCATTGCCACTCTCGTCGACATAGAGCACATGCGGCTCCGCCACGGCCAGCTCATGGCGGGCGTAGGGTTTAATCTCCGGATATAGCGTCTGCATGCTGCACTCCCGAATCGGCGGCTGCGGGCCCTGGTGGCGCCGCTCTGGTACTGTGGCGGCCATCATAACCATGAAACGGTGCCGCGACATGCCGCTGCGATTATTTAGCCCATTCCTGTTGCTGCTTGCCCTGCTACTCGGCGGCTGCCGCGGCGACGATCCGCAGGCCGCGCTGGAGGCCGCCGTGCAACAACTGCAGGACAACCTCGAGCACAAACGCAGCAGCGCCGTGCTCGAGCAACTGCACGAACAATTCAGCGCTCAGCAGCAATACGACCGCGAGTGGGCCAAGCGCACCATGCTGATGCTGTTTATGCGTCACCAGAATGTGCGCGTGCTAGCGCTAAGCCAGAACAGTTATCTCGACCCCACTTACCGCGAACGTGGCCATAGCGAGCTGCAGGTGGCGCTGACCGGCGCCGAGGGATTGCTCCCGGACAGCGCCAGTCATTACCAGGTCAAACTGGAGTGGTGGCTGGAAGACGGCCAGTGGCAACTGGCACGCCTGAACTGGGAATGAGCCACGAGCTCGCTCAGGGCTGAGCGATTGCTTGATCGGCGACTCGCCAGATCAGTCCTTCAGTGGCATAACCGCGCTCACGGGCGATGCTCAGCAACTGCTCACGGGTCTTGGCCGACACCTGCGGCGTACGCGACAGCAGCCACAGGTACTGGCGGTCGGGATTACCCACCAGGGCCACACGGTAATCGTCATCCAGGTACAGCACCCAGTAATCGCCACGGGTCAGGTCGGGGAACAAGCGACTGAACCAGTTATCGAAGCGCACCCACAGTTTGTCGGTCTGCCCCGCCTGCTGAGCAAAGGCCTGGCCGCTGGCCTCCTGCCACTCGCCCTGCAGGGTCTGGC
>DAITLT010000146.1:0-8124 GCA_036835505.1 Pseudomonas sp. | reverse complement strand
TACAGTGCCAATAGCCAGCAAAAGCAGATCGACACTTACCTGGCTGTTGCCAGCGAGGGCGAGGTTGATAGCACCTCTGGATCTACGTCAGCCGCACTGCAACTGCGCGACAACGCAACCACCGCAGCTCTGCCGGACATTCGCGACAACCCAGGCCAGCAACGGCCACCCGCTGAACCGGTTAAACCCGAGCCGTACCTCGACACCCGCGCCTGATCTGCCCAGCAGACACGCACAAAAAACCGCCTACGGGCGGTTTTCTTATGCCGGCGCACTGCCGCCAATGCTTGCACTGGCAGCGTCCCGCGGCCCTCCAGCCTGGGCCATTCAGCCCCTTTTAGCGGTGTCCACAGCGGCGCTCTCACGCTAGGCTAGCGTCTGTCCTTTGCCTTTGAGAGTTCCGCCATGAGCGACCTGCCCGAGTCCCTGCCCAGCCAGAATCCACTGACGGGCGAGCCGCTGACCAGCATCGAGGCGCGCGTGCTGGGCTGCCTGATCGAGAAACAGGCCACCACCCCGGAAACCTACCCGCTAACCCTCAACGCCGCCGTCCTGGCCTGCAACCAGAAGACCAGCCGCGAGCCGGTGCTCAACCTCAGCCCCGGCGAAGTCGGCCACGCCCTGCGCAGCCTCGAGGCGCGCGGCCTGGCCCGCCTGGTGATGGGCAGCCGCGCCGACCGCTGGGAGCAGCGCACGGAAAAGCAACTGGAGCTGGTGCATGCCCAGGTCATCCTGCTCGGCCTGTTGCTGCTGCGCGGCCCGCAGACCCTCAATGAACTGCTGACCCGCAGCCAACGCATGCACGACTTCGAGGATCTGGCCGAGCTGCACCATCAGCTCGAACGCCTGATCAGTCGCGACCTGGCCTGCCTGCTACCGCGCCAGGCCGGCCAGCGCGAAGACCGCTATATGCACCTGCTCGGCAGTGCCGATGACCTGCACGCCGCCCTCAGCGCCCGGCCCGCAGAGCGCCACGACAGCCAACCCGACGACAGCCGCTACGCACAACTGGAAGCCCGCATCGCCGCCCTGGAAGAACGCCTGAGCCGCCTCGAAGCGCCAGACGACAACCTCTAGGCTCCGTTGCCAAATACCAAAAGCGTGTTGCAAGGCATCCGTTCTCACGCAAATGGTTGTGCTTGATAGTGGAGCGCGCGGGCATGGTTAAAAGCTTCGCGGTTAAGACCGCTCCCACAAACTTGCAGACGCCTCGATCCCTCGGTCCCGTCAGGAGGCCGAGTGGAGGCGCTGTGTAGAGGGGCGTTTGGCAGGGATGCCAAACGAGGAACGATGGGCCAGGGATGGCCCACCGTGACGACCCTCGGAACAGCGCCGGAGCGAGGGGAGTTTCGCGCAGCGAAACCCGGATGCCGGGTGCGCTTTCTCTTTGGTTACTTTCTCTTTCGCGCAAGCAAAGAGAAAGTAACTCGGCGTAAAGCCGAAACCGGTAGCAGCCAAACACGCAACACATAACGGGTCATAGCCAATAAAAAAAGCGTGCCTGAAGCACGCCTTTTTATTCACCACGATGGCTCTGCGGGCCTTAACTGGCCAATGAAAAGCGCGCCACCGAGCCGTTCAAGGCGACCGCCATGCGTGACAGCTCTTGCCCGGCGATGTCGGTATGCCGTGCCCCATCAAGCACCTGCTGGGACAGGTCGCGAATGCCGATCAGGTTGCGATCCACTTCGCGGGCCACTTGCGCCTGCTCCTCCGAGGCACTGGCGATCATCAGGTTGCGCTCGTTGATTTGCGAGATCGACTGAGTAATCTCCTCCAGCGCCTCGCCTGCCGAGCGGGCCACGTCGAGTGTCGCACTGGCCAGCGAGTTGCTGCTGTGCATGGCGTTGACCGCTTCATCGCTATCCTGGCGAATGCCGCCGATCATCTGCTCGATCTCGCCGGTGGATTGCTGGGTGCGATGGGCCAACGCCCGCACCTCATCGGCCACCACGGCAAAACCGCGCCCGGCATCGCCGGCCCGGGCCGCCTCGATAGCCGCGTTCAGGGCCAGCAGGTTGGTCTGGTCGGCAATCGCGCGAATCACTTCCAGCACCCGGCTGATTTCATGCACGCGCCCGGCCAGGTGCTCGATGCATTGCGAGGTGTCGGTGACACCGCTGGCCAGGGCACCGATCGACTCGACGGTTTTCAGTACCTGGGCGCGGCCACGCTGGGCGGCCTGCTCGGACTGGCGCGAGGCCTCGGAGGTGCTCACCGCATTGCGCGCCACATCGTCTACCGCCGCGGTCATCTGGTTGACCGCGGTGGCGGCCTGTTCGATTTCCTCGTTCTGGCGCTGCAGGTTGGCGGCAGTTTCGCTGCTCACCGCACTCAACTCTTCCGAGGACGAGGCCACCTGATCGACCGAGTGGGAAATCTGCCGCACGATCTGGCTCAGGCTCTGCTGCATCTCCTGCATATCAACCATCAGGCTCTCGCTATCCCCAGCCTGCACCGGTACCTGGCCGGTCAGGTCGCCCTTGGCGATTTGCCGGACGATCTGCGCCGCCGTCAGTGGCTCGCCGCCCAATGGCCGAGTCACGCTGCGAGTAACGATCAGGGCAGCAGCCACCACCAACGCCAGGCACACCAGGAGAATGCCGAGCATGATGATGCGTACATCGTCGTAAATCGCCACGGCCGCGACACTGCGCTGGGCAAACACCTCCGATTGCAGGGCCATCAGCTTGTTCAGGCTGTCGTAGACCTGCAACTCCGCTGGTATCACACGGCTGTGCAACAGGCTGCTGGCCTGCTCGGTCTGGCCTTGCTGAAGGCGCTCAAGCACCTCGCTAAAGGCCGCCACATAGGCTTCCCGGTTCGCCTTGAGCTGGCCAAACAGCGCCTGGCCCTTAGGCAGATGCAACAGCGGGCCGAGGGTATCCATGGCCTGGGTGATGCGCTGCTTGGTCACCTGCACGGCTGCACGCGCCTCGGCATTATCCTTGTTCAACAACAGGTCGCGGGTATTGCGCGCGTTGTCGCGCACGCCGGTGGCGATCTGCATGATAGGTTCAATCTTCGGCCATTCCTGGCTGACGATGCTGGTCGACTGATCGCGCAGGGTCGCCAGATTGCTCAGGCTATAGAGTGCCAGTAACAACAGCCCCAGCGGGGCGATGCTGAAGCCGAGCAACATGCGTGTCGCCGTTGTTAGTTTGAAGCCCATAGCGATGTTCCTTGAGTGAGCCCGAGCGTTGCTTCAAGGCTAGTCAGATCGGGGCCATTTGCCGTGCCGGCCGACGAACAGCCAGCAAACATGGCCGATCAGACAGTTTAAGCCAGGCCCGCAAAGTCCTCTAACCACTAATGGCTAATTGACATCCTGGTAAATTGGCTTTACCAGTTATCGAGAATGACTTCTAATCCCCACGATAAGCGCCCGCCACCCCCATCCATTCACACTCCCAGCAGCCCACAACCCCAGGACGCCCCGATGGCCGCAAGCAGCCTGTTTACCTTGATCGACGATATTGCCAGCGTGCTCGATGATGTGGCCCTGATGAGCAAGATGGCGGCCAAGAAGACCGCCGGCGTCCTCGGTGATGACCTCGCCCTCAACGCCCAACAGGTCACTGGCGTGAGTGCCGAGCGTGAGTTGCCGGTGGTTTGGGCGGTGGCCAAGGGGTCGCTGCGCAACAAACTGATTCTGGTGCCGGCGGCCCTGTTGATTGGCAGCTTGGCGCCCTGGGCGGTGATCCCGCTGCTGATGCTCGGCGGCGCGTTTCTGTGTTTCGAGGGCTGCGAGAAACTGGCGCACAACTACCTGCATGATCGGGAGGCCGAGCACGCCGACCTGCGCCGCGCCCTGAGCGATCCGCAGGTCGACCTGCTGGCCTTCGAGAAGGACAAAATTGCCGGCGCCATCCGCACCGACTTTATCCTCTCGGCGGAAATCATCGTCATCACCCTTGGCAGCGTGGCCGGCGAGGCCTTTATCAAGCAGCTCAGCGTGCTGGCGCTGATCGCCGTGGTGATGACCATCGGCGTCTATGGTCTGGTGGCCGGCATCGTCAAGCTCGACGACGCCGGCCTGTATCTCAGCCGCAAGACTTCCAGAGCGCTGCGCGGCCTCGGCAACCTGCTGCTCGGCGCCGCGCCCTGGCTGATGAAAAGTCTGTCGGTGATCGGCACTGCGGCGATGTTTATGGTCGGTGGCGGCATCCTCAGCCACGGCATCCCGGCGGCCCATCACCTGATCGAGCACCTGGCGGCCGGCGTCGCCAGGCTGCCCGTTCTCGGCGGCGTGCTCAGCGCACTCACCGCACCGCTGCTCAATGGCCTGGTCGGGGTCATGGCCGGAGCGCTGGTACTGGCCCTGGTCAGTGGCGCCAGCCGCGGCTGGCGCGCACTCAGGGGCAATAGCCGCTAGAAGCGGTCGCGAATCACCACCTCGCTCAAGGGCAGCTTGCCGACCCGCGGCTTGGCCTCGACCAGCTTCTTGCCCACGGCCACCATCAGGGCGATCACATGGTTGTCCGGCAGGTTGATCAGCTTGCCCACGGCGTCGAAGTCGAAGCCGTCCATCGGGCAGGAGTCCAGGCCCTTGCCACGGGCGGCGAGCATCAGGGTCTGAGCCATCAGGCCGCTGCTGCGCATCACCTCGTCACGCTGCACCTGGGGCTTGTCGCGGTAATAGCTGTCGATGGCGCCAGCCATATAGCTCTGCACCTCGGCCGGCGCGCCTTCCCAGACGCGACCAACGTTGGCACTCCAGCTGTCGAGCTGGGCGCAGACCACCACCAGCAGCGAAGCATCGGTGACTTGCGCCTGGCCCCAGGCTGCTTCGCGGATCTGTGCGCGCAGGGCCGGGTCGCTGACTTCGACAAAGCGCACGTGTTGCAGGTTGAACGCCGAAGGGGCGAACAGGGCCAGTTGCAGCAGTTGGTCTTTTTGCTCGCGGCTGAGGGTGAAGGTCGGGTCGAAACCCTTGATGGCGCGGCGAGTGCTGATGGCTTCTTCGATATGCATAGTGGCTCCAGGGCGCGGGAAAGAATCAGTCGCCATGGTAGGGCGCAGGTGCAGGCAAAACCATCCGCCATTGCTGATCAAAATCATCGAGCAAGCCGATGACTGCACGCAACACCGGCCCCTTAAGTCAAGCAAATGGCTTTTTGTAGCCCGGATGAAATCCGCGGCACTGGCGGCCGAACGCGCTCCCGGATTTGATCCGGGCTACCCTCTCGCCGTAGGACGCTTGCGCCGCGGATTGCACGGATACTTCGGCGCCCACAAAAGTCCTGCGCACAAGCGGAATCGACCTCAACCCACCACAGACTGCTCCTGCACCCAGGCACGTACGGCGGCGTAGGGGTAGTTTTCCAGCGCTGCAAAGCCGGGCATACCGCGCGCCTTGAGCTTGCTCAGCAGCGGCACGCTAATACCGCAGAGGAAGCGGGTCAGGCATTCGCCACTCGGCGCCAGCCCGTTGAAGTCCAGGTGCCGCTGGCTGAACACCTCACAGAGGGCATTCAGTCGGTGCTCGCGCAATGGCGCCAAGATCGGCGGCGCAGGCAAGCGGGCGATCTGGCCATGGCACACCGAGCAATGCCCACAGCGCTGCGGCGCCAGGGCATCGCCAAAATAGTCGGCCAGGCGCTGGCTCAGGCACTGCTCGGTGGCGAACAGGTCGAGCATGGCGTGGATGCGGGCGATCTCGCTGGCTTCCTGCTGCTGGAAATAGCCATGCAGCTCGGCGCCTAGGGCGGCGCAATCGAAGCGTGCGTCGAGCACGGCGTAGACCTCGGTCATCTGCTTGCTTTCCAGCTCGATCCAGCCGCGCTCCTGAAACCAGTCCAGGGCCTTGACCACTCGAGCGCGCTCGGCCTGATGCTGGCTGTAGAGGCTGTCGAAATCCACCGTGCACCAGGTCCGCGCCCGCGCCGAGGTGGCGATGATGGCGGCGACAAACTGGCGGCGCTCACCCTCGAACTTATCCAGCAGCGCTTCGGGCTCGATCAGGTACTTGAAACGGTATTCGGCGAAGTAGGCATAGCGCGGGGCGATGATGCCGCGCAGTTCCAGCTGCACCAGCAGGGTTTTCAGCGGCAACTGGCGAATATTGCTCTGCTCGGAGAGCTGATTGAGCATCAGCTCCCATTCGCCACCTTGGCCTGCGCCACGCAGCTCAGCCAGCACGCAACGGATACCGGCCAGCTCTGGCGTATCGCCGTAGACGAAGTTTTCCAGCACGTTGAGGCTGTCGCGATTGGCCAACACCAGGCAGTCGGAGGGCCGGCCATCACGACCGGCGCGGCCGATTTCCTGGCTGTAGTTCTCGATGGATTTGGGCAGGTCGAAATGCACCACGTTGCGGATGTCGGCCTTGTCGATGCCCATGCCAAAGGCGATGGTGGCGACGATGCAGTTGATCGCCCCGGCCATAAACTGGCGCTGGATCGCTTCGCGCGCCTCATGGGCCATGCCGGCGTGGTAGGCGCTGGCGGCGATGCCGCGCTGGCTGAGCTGCGCCGCCACCTGTTCGGCGGTCTTCTGCTGAGTGACGTAGACGATGCTCGGCTCACCGGCCTTGGCGCCCAGCCATTCGACCAGGCGGCGCTGCTTGTCACGCCCGGCCACCGGCTCCACCAGCAGGTTGAGGTTGGCCCGGTAGAAGCCGGTGGTGACCACATCGTCCGCAGCAATCGCGAACTTCTTCTGCATATCGGCCACGACCGGCGGCGTCGCCGTGGCGGTGAGCAGCAGCACCTGGGGGATAGCGAACTGGCGCTGGTAGTCAGGCAGTTTGAGGTAGTCGGGGCGGAAGTTGTGCCCCCACTCGGAGATGCAGTGGGCCTCATCGACCACCAGCAAGGAGATCGGCACCTGGCTGATGAAGTTGCGAAAGCGCTCGTTCTTCAGGCGCTCGACCGAAATCATCAGGATTTTCAGCTCGCCGGATTTGGCGCGGGCCATGGTCTCGGCGGTTTGCTCGCGGCTCTGCGCCGAGTCGATGCTGGCCGCGCTGATGCCACGGGCATGCAGGAACGCCAGTTGGTCCTGCATCAGCGCCAGCAGTGGCGACACCACCAGGGTCAGGTGCGGCAGGTGCAGGGCCGGCAACTGATAGCACAGCGACTTGCCCGAGCCCGTGGGGAAGATGGCTGCCGCCGAACGGCCGGCCAGTACGGCCTCGACCACTTCTTGCTGGCCGGGGCGCAACTGGCTGAAGCCGAAGACGCGGGAAAGGGTAGCCAACATCAGCGCTCACTCCATGATCAAAAAGGTTTAGCCACAGACAATAGACGCACCCACAAAAAAACCGCCCGAAGGCGGTTTTTTCACTCAAGGCACCAGGGTCTGTCCCCGCTTCATTCGCGGCCGCGATGAAACGGGAACAGACCCTAGAGCTTACAACTGCGGGCCGGCGTTCTTGATGGCGTCGGAAACATCGAACTTCTTGAAGTTGTCGATGAACTTGGCCGCCAGTTCCTTGGCCGCCGCATCGTAGGCCGCCGGGTCTTCCCAGGTGACACGCGGGTTAAGCAGGTTGGTTTCTACGCCTGGTACGGCTTTGGGCACATCCAGGTTGATCAGTGGCAGGTGTTCGGTTTCGGCACCGACCAGCACGCCGCTCTGGATGGCCGCGATCACCGCACGGGTAGTCGGGATGTTGAAGCGCTTGCCGACACCGTAGCCACCGCCAGTCCAGCCGGTGTTGACCAGGTACACCTTGGAGCCGAAGCCCTGGATGCGCTTGATCAGCAGCTCGGCGTACTCGCCAGCCGGGCGCGGGAAGAACGGCGCGCCGAAGCAGGTGGAGAAGGTCGACTTGATGCCGCCGCCCGAACCCATTTCGGTCGAGCCGACCAGCGCGGTATAGCCGGACAGGAAGTGATAAGCCGCCTGCTCGTTGTTGAGGATCGACACCGGCGGCAATACGCCAGTCAGGTCGCAGGTCAGGAAGATCACCGCGTTAGGCTCGCCGGCCCGGTTGGCCTCGACGCGCTTCTCGATCAGCTCCAGCGGGTAAGCGGCACGGCTGTTCTGGGTCAGGCTGGCGTCGGCGTAATCCGGCAGACGGGTGAGCGGGTTGAGCACCACGTTTTCCAGCACGGCGCCGAACTGGATGGCTTTCCAGATCACCGGCTCGTTCTTCTCGGACAGGTCGATGCACTTGGC
>DAITLT010000145.1:0-8126 GCA_036835505.1 Pseudomonas sp. | reverse complement strand
CGCCTTCGGCCGTCAGCACGCTGCGAATGCCGCGCAGTGGCGTATTGAAACCGCCATTGGCCAGTGTCTGGTACATGCCCGCCACTTCCAGCGGGGTCAGCGAACCGGCGCCCAACAGCATCGACGGATAGGCCGGAAACTCGCGGGACACGCCGAGCCGCTCCAGGGTTTTCAGCACCGTCGGCACGCCCAATGCCAGGCCGAGCTTGGCCGTGGACAAGTTGTACGAGTTGGCCAAGGCTTGATAGAGGAAGACATTGCCGTGGGCTTGGCGATCGTAGTTCTGCGGCTTCCAGACCTGCCCATCCTGGCCCTTGACCGAAAACGCCGTGTCGCTCAACCAACTGGTCAGGGTGTACTGACTGGGTCGCTCCAGCGCCGCCAGATAGACCGCAGGCTTGATCAACGAACCAATCGGGCGCAGCGCATCCAGGGCCCGATTGAAACCGGCGAAGCGCGGCTGGCGACTGCCGATCAGGGCTTGCACCTCTCCGCTTTCCGGGCTGGTCACCAACATCGCCGCTTCGACCTGATCAATCCCCTTGCCGCGCCCGGCGGTGAGACGTTTGAGTGTCTCGGCAAGTGCCGCTTCGGCTTTCAACTGCAGGATGGGATCGAAGCTGGTGAAAATCCGCAGTCCTTCCTCGGTCAAATCTTCCTCGCGGTAATCCTCACGCAACTGGCGTTTGACCAGGTCGAGAAAGCCTGGAAACGAGCTGTCGGCCAGACTGCCGCGCTGGGTAACGCCCAGCGGCTTGAGCTTGGCCGCCGCCACCTGCTCAGCAGGCACCACGCCCTGCTCGGCCAGCACGTCCAGCACCAGGTTGCGCCGCTCCAGCGCCCGCTCGGGAAAACGCCGTGGGTTGTAGTAGGACGGCCCCTTGACCATGCCCACCATCAACGCCACCTGATGCAGCTTCAGCTCGGCCAAAGGCTGGCTGAACAGGTACTGACTGGCCAGGCCAAAACCATGCACCGCGCGCTGGCCGTCCTGACCGAGAAACACCTCATTGAGGTAAGCCTCAAGAATCTCGTTCTTGTCGTAATGCAGCTCCAGCAACAGCGCCATCATGGCTTCGGTGGCCTTGCGGCTCAGGCTGCGCTCGTTGGTCAGGTAGAAGTTCTTGACCAACTGCTGGGTCAGGGTGCTGCCGCCCTGGCGCAATTGCCCGGCAGTGGCATTGATCCAGAAGGCTCGCGCAATCGACTTGAGCGATACACCGTAGTGCTTGAAGAACTCCCGATCCTCAATCGCCACCAGGGTTTCCACCAGGTACGGCGGCACCTGATCAAGCTTGAGCAAAATGCGGTCTTCGTGATGGGCCGGATACAAACCGCCGACCAGCAAGGGCTCAAGGCGCGCCACCGCCAGGTTGCCGCCCGCACCCTGACTCAGCCCAGCCACGTAAGCGCCGGAGAAGCGCACATTAATCCGCCGCGCCGGCTCCGTGCCTTCGTAGAACTGAAAACCGCGGGTGTGCAATTGCACATCATTGCCCGCCACCGCAGCCGCTCCGGGGCCGGAGGCCGCGCTCTCACGGCGATAGCCGAGGGCATCCAGTTCGGTGAGAAAGTCCGTCTTGGTCAGTTTTTGCCCGACGAACAGCTCCAGCGGCCGCGCGTAGACCTTGGCCGGCACGGTCCAGCGCTTGCCGGAAAACTTCTCCTGCACCACGGCATCCAGGTAAATGGCGAAGCCCGCCAGCACCACCAACCCCACCAGGCCGAGTTTGACAACCCAGCCCAGCAGCGGATGTGGCGCACTGGCACGGCGTTTATTACGAGAACGAGGCGATCGGGAACGAGTCATGGCGCGGGATTATACGCACTTTGCCCAGGCTCAACAGGCGCGTCAGCACGGTTTGCACGGCGCCCGCCAGAGGCCATAATGGCGCCTTCCAGAATGACTAAAGCGCAAGGATTGACCGTGAGCCAAGCATTGATCGCCGCCCTGCAGAACCCGGCCCTGTACCCGCACCCTGTAGATCGCTTCGACGTCATCGAGACCCATATTTCCTGGGTCCTGCTCACCGGCCCCTTTGCCTACAAGATCAAAAAGCCGGTCAACTTTGGCTTTCTCGACTTCTCCGAGCTGGCGGCACGCGGCCACTTCTGTGCCGAAGAGCTGCGCCTGAACCAGCGCCTGACCGATGACCTGTACTTGCAGGTCCTGCCGATCACCGGCAGCAGCGCGGCGCCTCAGTTCAACGGCAGTGGTCCGGTACTGGAATACGCCCTGCAAATGCGCCAGTTCCCCCAGAGCCAGTTGCTCAATGCCGTGCAGGCCCGTGGCGAGCTGACCGGCGCCCATATCGACGCCCTGGCCGCGCAAATTGCCAGCTTCCACCAGCACACACCACGGGTCGCCGCCGATCACCCGCTGTGCAACGCCAGCGCCATCGTCGCACCGATGCGGCAGAACTTCGAACAGATCCGCCCGCTGCTCAGCGACAAGGCCGACCTGCTGCAAGTCGATGCCCTGGAAGCCTGGACGCAAAGCAGCTTTGCCCGTTTGCAGCCCCTGCTTGAGCAACGCGCCGCCAACGGCTCGATTCGCGAATGCCATGGCGACATTCATTTAGGCAACGCCACCCTGCTCAACGGCGACGTGGTGCTGTTCGACTGCATCGAGTTCAACGAGCCTTTCCGCCTGATCGACATCGCCTCGGACGCCGCCTTCCTGGCCATGGACCTGGAGGATCGCGACCTCAAGCCGCTGTCCCGACGCTTTATCAATGCCTGGCTGGAACACACCGGCGACTACGCCGCCCTCGACCTGCTGAACTTCTACAAGGCCTACCGCGCCCTGGTGCGCGCCAAGGTCAGCCTGTTCCGTTTGGGTCAAGAGCAAGACGCCACGCAGCGCCAGGAAATCCTCGCGCAGTACCGCCGCTACGCCAACCTGGCGGAAAGCTACAGCGCCATTCCCTCCAGCTTCCTGGCCATCACCCACGGCGTTTCGGCGGTCGGCAAAAGCCACGTAGCCCTGCGCCTGGTCGAAGCCTTGGGCGCTGTGCGCCTGCGCTCGGATATCGAACGCAAACGCCTGCTCGGTGAACAGAGCGCCGACCAGCAAGCCCAACTGCATGCCGGCATTTACAGCCCGCAGGCCAGCGCCAGCGTCTACCAACACCTGCACCAGTTGGCCGGCGCCGCCTTGCATGCCGGCTTCCCGGTGGTCATCGATGCCACCTACCTCAAGCGCCAACAGCGCGACAGCGCGGCCCAGGTTGCCGAAGCCTGCGGCGTGCCCTTCCTGATTCTCGACTGCCAGGCCCCGGACAGCGTGATCAGCCAATGGCTGGCCCAGCGCCAGGCGGCCGGCCAGGACCCGTCCGACGCCACCGAAGCGGTGATTCAGGCCCAGCACGCCGGCCGCGAAGCCTTGAGCGACGCCGAGCTGCTGCAAAGCAAGCGCGTCGACACCCACGACGCGGCCAGCCTCGACAGCCTGATCGAACGCATCCGCCACCACCTGCCAGGCTTGTAACTGTGCCCGGCAGCACCTGCGAGCAGGCCCCATGAGCTTCTCTATACTGAGGCAAAGTCCATCAACGGAAGTGCATGCCATGAGCCAACCGCGCCAGCTTGATAACCCGCTCTATCGCCTGATCCGCAACGAAGACATCAAGGGCTTCAACGCGCAAAAGGCCGCAGACGGCCCGATCGACCTAAGCAGCGGCGACTTTCGCGGTCTCGATCTGCGCAACCTCGACGCCAGCCGCGTGCTGTTTACCGATGCCTACTTCCGCGGCGCCGACCTGCGCGGCCTGGATCTGCGCAACACCTGCATGCGCGGCGCCAGCCTGGCGCATGCGCAGATCTCCGGGGCCTACTTTCCGGAGGAGTTGAGCGCCGATGAAATCCTCATGTCGATGAACTTCGGCACCCGCCTGCGCTATCGCACCAAGTAGTCCGCAACGCCGGCGCTCGTCTGCGGCAATCGCCAATTGGCCACTGGCCGCTACACTTGAGTGCAGCATCCGGCTGAACATGCAGACGCTTTTATCCACGGAGGGCGGATGAACGACGAACTGCAACACCTGAAAAACCTCGGCAAAACCTCGGCCCAGTGGCTTCATGCCGCCGGCATTCACAATGCCGGCGACCTGCGTCGTCTCGGCGCTGTGGACGCCTATCGAGCCGTCAAGGCCCGTGGCTTTCGTGCCTCAAAAGTCCTACTGTATGCCATCGAAGGCGCGCTGCTGGATGTCAACTGGAACCAACTGCCGCCTGCCCACAAAGCCGAGCTGAATGGCCAACTGGAAGCAATGGCCGCACACAACAAGAGCTAGCTCACAACCTCTGTGCCCAGCAATTGTCGAAAAGTGCGCCGCCACCTATTGTTTCAGGAACGCTCGTGCAATCAGTTAGCCCAGCCAGTTCAAGGAATTTCTCGTATGTACCTACTCGGGGAGCAACCGGCCTACGCCGATCAGCTGATCAACCGACTGCAAAGCATCCCCACCCAGCTTCTCCAAGGCCTGGAGCCTGAAGGTCCGGCACTGAGCTTCGAGCGCGTCGACGACCTGGCGCAACTGCTGCCCGGCAATCAGCTGTTTGTGATCGAGAATGGCTTGCTGCATGCGGTCATCGACGGCCGGCCGCTGTTCTATCTGCAAGAAGGCGACCTGGTTGGCCTGCGCCAGGGCATTGAACTGCCCAGTTGCCGTTACAGCAGCGAAGAACCCCTGAGCCTGCTGCCCTACTCACGCTCGGCGGTGTTTCAACATATCTACAGCTGCGAGCAGCGTCAGGAACTGTTTATCCAATACCTGATCGGCCATACCGCCCTGCTCTCGGACGCCCTGGCGCGCCTGAAACAACCGGAAATCCGCCCTGCCACCGGCTTCCAGCATTTCGCCGCAGGCGAAGAACTGATCCACCAGGGCGATGAAGCCGAGCACGTCTTCGTGATTATCGAAGGCCACGCCGAGGCCTATGTCGATGGGCACAAGGTTGGCGACGTACAGAAAGATGAGATCTTCGGCGCCATGGCCGTGTTCACCCGCGAGAAACGCAGCGCCACGGTACTGGCCAGCGAGCCCTGCACCGTGATGGTGATCCCCAAGGAGCAATTTCTCAGTCTGATGCAGAGCAACCCGCGCATTGCCCACAGCCTGATCGAGAGCATGGCAAGGCGCATCGACCTGCTCAATAAAGAAGTCACCCAACTGCGCCTGCCCACGCCTCAGGCCTGAGCAGCCACATAGCATTGGCCGGTATCGGCCATGCCCCAATGCCGTTCACCTGGCTCAGGTGAACGGCATTTTTCTGGCCAGCGCATGGCCCAAACACCCCAACCTACTGCAATTGCTCCTGCCGACCTTGGCTCTACTCTCGGTCAGTGATTAGCCGGCAAAAATAATTTCCCCGAGCTGAAAAAACCCTGTTGACTCACGAATGAGAATTGTTATTATTAACTCAGTTGATCGCGAGGTCAGCCGATAAGCTGAAGGCCCAGGTCGGACTTTTCAGGTTATCTCCTCATCAGGCTAAACACGGTTTTTGACCCGGCTCACACCCGGGTCTTTTTTTGTCCGTGATTTTTCCCACAAGCGCTCAAGACTTAGCTATTACGGGGCTTAGCGTCCATTATCAGGCCGCGAGGGCCTGCCATCGCCTGAATGGACAAGCCTATTAGCCCTCACCCAGCAAACAGGCGAGCAGCGCCGCAGAAAACCCTGATAGCGACTCGCGCTTGCGCACGCACACTTTGAGATCGCGCCGCGCCCAAGGCTCATCCAACTCGATGACCGCCAGTGAGCCGCGCGAGGTGCCGACGGGCACCGCACCCAGCGGCACCAAGCCGACGCCGACACCGGCGCTGACCATCCGGCACACGGCCTCGAAGCTGCGCACCTGGATGCGCACCTCCAGATGTCGACCGAGGGCGGCGGCGGCATTCATCGTGAAGGTGTGGATGGCCGAGCCGGCATGCAGCATCACAAAGGGGTAATCCAGCACCTGGGCAAACAGACTGCTGGGCCGCTGCGCCAGGACATGGTCGGCGGGCGCAATCAGCACCAGCCGGTCGGCACGGTAAGGGATCAACTCAACGTCGGCGCCCGCCACCGACTCGGCGACCACACCCACATCGACCTCGCCGCGCGCCACCGCCATGACCACAGCGGGGCTGGTGTGCTCCTCCAGGGTGATGCTGACTTGCGGATAGCGCTGTAAAAACGCCGCCAGGCTGTCCGGCAGAAATGTATGGGTGGCGTGCGTATTGGCCCACAAGCTGACATGGCCGCGCACCCCTTGGGCGAACGGGGTGAGGTCGGCATGCATCTGTTCGAGCTGGGCAAACACCTGGCGGGCATGCCGCAGCAGCGCCTCGCCGGCGCGGGTCAGGCTAACGCCACGGGGCTCGCGAACCAGCAACGGAGTGCCGATCGAGGCTTCCAGCAGGCGCAGGCGATGACTGGCCGACGACGGCGCCAGGTGCACACGCGCGGCGCCACGGGTCAAATTGCGCGCCTCGGCAATGGCCACGAACAGGCGCAGATCGATCAGGTCATACTGCATAACGTTGGTTAATCCCGAACGGTGCGTTGCCAAAAAGCCAATTTTAGAGCGGCTTATGCTCCAGCATCATTCGTTTCAAGACAACTCATCAGGATGTAACCCGCCATGCCCTGGAACCATTGGTCCGCCGAACGTCTGGGTATCGCATTGGCGGTGCTGGCCGCGCTGGGTTTTTCCTTCAAGGCGATCTTCGTCAAGTTGGCCTACGCCGCCGCAGCCGTGGATGCCGTTACCCTGCTGACCCTGCGCATGACCTTTGCCTTGCCCATCGCCCTGTGGGCCAGCCTGTGGCTGTGCCGTGCAGCCCCACCGCTGAGCCGCAACGATTGGGGCTTGCTGCTGGTCTTGGGCGTGCTGGGTTATTACGGCGCCAGCATCCTCGACTTTATCGGCCTGCAGTACATCTCGGCGGCACTCGAACGCTTGATTCTATTTATCTACCCGACCCTGACCGTGCTGATCGGCGTGTTGTTTATGGGTAAGGCCCTGGAGAAACGCCAGGTGGCGGCGCTGGTCTTGTCCTACGCCGGCATCGGCCTGGCGTTTGCCCACGATTTGCAGGTGACCGACGACATGCATGCGGTGCTGCTCGGCGGGGCGTTTATCTTCGGCTCGGCGCTGTCCTACGCCCTGTATAGCGCCGGAGCCGAAGTCGCCATTCGGCGCCTGGGCACCCTGCGCTTTGCCGCCCTGGCCATCATCGTCTCCACCTTCGCCACCCAGCTGCACTTCGTCCTCACCCAGCCGTTTAGCGCGCTGGCGCAACCCCTTGAGGTCTACGCCTATGCCGCTGCAATGGCGCTGTTCTCCACGGTGTTGCCGGTGTTCTGGCAGTCGGCCGCCGTGCAGCGCATCGGTGCTGCACGCACCGTGCTGATCGGCACACTGGGGCCGATGCTGACGATCTTCTTCGCCTGGTTGCTGCTGACCGAACCGGTTTCCATCGCCCAACTGCTGGGCGCCGGCTTGGTTCTGGCGGGCGTGCTGCTGGTCTCGCGACGTCCGCGTCCAAGGCGGCACGAGCAGCAGAGCGCCGAGAAACCTACGGGTGAAACAAACAGACCCGCAAAATAACGGCCTTGCGACGCTATCCAAGGGCATGCAAAGACCTTTAGACTGTACGCATAAACAGTGGTCTAGCGACCACATTCGCATATGGGCATGTGAGGTGCTGAATGGCCGTCGAAGTGGTATACCGCAGCAGCCGAGATCTGGAGCGTTTGTTCATGGATAAAGCCGAAGCTGATCGTCATGACAAGATGCTGGAACTGGCCGAGTTGCTCACCGAGGTGCTGCACAAGGCCGTGCCGTCACTGAGCGAGCAACAGGGCGAGGAAGTGGGCATCTACATGGCCAAGCATCGCGAAGTCTTTGCCCGCGCCTTCAAGAGCCAGGCCGACGCCCTCAGCGAGCTGATCAACCCCGCCGAAGCCGCCAGCTAAACACTCGGATCAAGCCCCCCCAAAGCCCCGTCTGCGTATGCAGGCGGGGCTTTTTTCATGATGATGTACCTGTTAGGTCTTGTGCACCTGACGACTACCGGTTTCGCCCTTACGGCGAGTTACTTTCTCTTTGCTTGCGCGAAAGAGAAAGTAACC
>DAITLT010000144.1:0-8144 GCA_036835505.1 Pseudomonas sp. | reverse complement strand
GCCCGTTCTCATCCACCCAGGTGTAATAGGGGTTGCCGTTCTCGCTGCGCACGAACCCTTTGCCTTCGAAGGTTTCGGCGTCGATGTAGTCGCTGGCGTGCTGGCCGTTAGGCAGGGTCAGACCTTGCTGAGCATCCTGCTGCTGGGCCCCGGCATAAAAGCTGCTTTGCAGGTTGCCCGTGGCATCCACCCAGGTGAAATAACGACGTTTGCTCTCGCTTGTGCTTTGCGCGCCCGGCCAGGTGCTGCGCGCCGCGTCGGCCAGGCGCGCCTGGTCGGTTTGCGCAATGCGCTGCGTCGCCGCGCGTTGTTGCACGCCATAGCGGCTGTCAACGAAGGTGTTGTGTACCCGGCCGTGATCATCCACCCAGGTCAGGTAGCGGCCGTTGCTGGCCTGCGCGTCGAGGGCCAGCAGCACGCCCAGGGCCATCCACAGTGTGCGCATAGGGCTAAAAACTCGTGGTGTAGGTCAGGGCCATCACATAGGCCTTGACGGTGGTTTCAACGTTGAGGTCGGCATAGGGGTTGTAGACCACGCTGTCGATCCCCGAACAGTTGACGTTGCAACTGCTGCCGGCCGGGATGCTTTGCCTGGAGACCAGGTAGTTGAAACCCAGGTCGATGACCGTATCCTGATCCCAGCGATAGCCGACACCCAGTCCGTACAGATCCGCATCGCCCAAGGGCACCAAGGCATCAGCCTTGTTCCCGGGGATGGCCGAAGGCCGCGGCTCGTAACCGGCACGCAAGCTCAGCCGCTCGTTGACGTCGTACTGCATGCCCAGCGCCCAACTCCACACCGACTCGTAACCTCGATCGAGAATGATGGACGTGGCAGTAGCGCTCTCAGGGGAGAAAATCCGCGCAATTTTCAGCATGTCCAGCTCGCGATCAAACTTCAGCTCGAAGCTTTCCCAGGCCGCGTAGTCAGTCCATTTCACATCAAAATTAAACTGCCACTGACTGGCCGGCTTGAGCTTGATGCCGGTGGAAAAATGTTGTGGATAGGTCAGATCCATCGACACATTGCCACGTTCTTCATCGACGTTACCATCCGGGGTAATGCTGTTGAAAATAGCTCCGAACAGCGAGCGATCTAGCCCCTGCCAGAAACCCTTCCAGTTCTCCGTGTAGTCGACGGTGTACTTGCCCTGCATATGCATCTTGGCTTCGCTCTGGTAGACCGCGCCCCAGGCGAACCAGTCGGTGGGCTCCCAGAGCACGCCCAGGTTCCAGGTCGGCGACAGCGACTGCTGCATATCCACATCGAGATTGGCCAGATTGGTAAAGGGACCAAACTCGCCGCCGCAAATGTTAATCAACACTTCGAATGGATTGCCCTGCACCGTACAGAGCGCGTCCTGAGCAACCTTAGTAAACCCGGTAAGCAAGTTGGGCGCACGAAAATCCTGATTGAGCGCCAGCGCCTGGTGGGAAAAATTCACTGACAGCCCGATCGCCAGCTCATCATTCATCTGGTAGCCCAGCGACGGTGAGAAATAGGTCAGCCGCTGCATCACCACTTCCTTGCCCTGGTAAGCCGCGGGATCATCGTCATCGCGGGTAAAACCCAGGGCCTGGGGGGTGTAGACGTTGCTGGCAAAGGTCAGTTTCGAGCCCGGCGGGTTAATCGACAGGCCGGCCAGGGGCATAAACAGCAGGGGTAACTCGGTGGCCCCGCCAAGGCCTGGCAGGTACACGGCCGGGGTGGTGGTGCGACTGGAGGAGTTGGCCACCGGATCATTTTTCAGACCGAGAAACTTGCTGCCGTAATTCGCCGGGGCATCGAAGTCCGCACGAATATCCATCACCCCGGTGATAAATTTCACGCTGGTCTTGCGGCCCTTGAGCTTGGTCAGGGCCGCGGGGTTGTAATGCACCGCATCCAGGCCGCTGTAATCGGCGGTAATGGCGTTACCCATGGCCATGGCCTTGGGGTTTCCGATGGTTAGGTTTTGCGCCAGTTGCGCCTGGGCCGCGCTGCTCAAGAGCAAAGCCGCCCCGGCAATCGCCTGCGCAAGCAGCGAAATTCGCATGGTCATGAGGATTACGCTCGCCGATTTAAGGGGCCTTGAGGCCTTTGATATCCAAAGGCATGGACAGGCCCAAGAGCACATCCGGCGAGTCTTCCGTCATGCCGAAACCGGCATTGATATTGACGATGTAATCGGGCGAGGTTCGCAAGCCCAGCGAGAAGTTCATCAGTGCGCTGGTCTGCTCGCGGCCCTCGACCTCCTCATCAGCAAAGGTGTAGGTCGGCTTGAGGGTGTAAGCCATTTGATAGGAGGTGGACAAGGACACGTCATAGGACAGCGCGTAGGCGAAACCCATGTTGTAGGAAATCGTCGAGCCAGGCTCAACCTTGGTCAGCAGGCGCCCGCCACGCACCTGATCGACATCCTCGATGGGCAGGTTATAGGTGTAACCCAGGGAGCCGAACAGCACCACAGGATCGATCACATAAGACACGTTGGCGCCGCCACCGAGGCTGTAATAGCCGCTGCCGGTGGACAAGCCACTGCCCTCGTTGATCTCGTATGGGCTT
This sequence comes from Pseudomonas sp., assembly GCA_036835505.1. Taxonomy (GTDB): domain Bacteria; phylum Pseudomonadota; class Gammaproteobacteria; order Pseudomonadales; family Pseudomonadaceae; genus Aquipseudomonas. The sequence goes on along the minus strand of DAITLT010000144.1, from coordinate 5,599 downwards.
TGCCCGGTGGGCAGACCCAGGGTGGCGTACAGGGTGGTAACCGGCTTGCCACGGGCAGACGCCCACGGCTGCCAACGCAGGCTGGTGGAAATATCACCGAGGCTGTAGGTATCGAGACTGCGCTCGGTGTCATAGACCGCCACCAGCGGCAAGCGGATGCTGAAGGTCAGGTTGTCCCAGATCCCATAGTCAAAGGTGAAGGAGTTGGTGAAGGTGTGCTGCGCCTCGCTTTGCCCGATCACGCTGTAAACACTGTTGCCGGTACGGAAGGTCTCGATCACCGTATCGCGCACCAACGAATAGTCAAAGCCGTAAGTCAGGGTGCGCTCGCCTTTTTTCAGCAGGGTGTAGCTCTGTTCGGAGGCCTGGAACACCTGCTCAAGCGCCTTGGCGCTGTCGGCATCATCATCCTTCTTGCCCAGGGCTTCACGAGCCTGGTCGACGGCCGGTTCGTCCGCCCACGCCAGGCTGCCCATCAATAACGCCAGCATGGCCAGCCATGCTTGTTTGCGAACTACCATCACACATCCCCGATATTTTGTTGTTATGGCGGGTCGTTACTTACGACGGATATAGCGAACGTCACCCTGTGAGCCGAGCTCACGGACCTCGTTATGGGTAAATTTGCTGATCTGTGGAAACTCTCTGAACGCCAGCATGCTGATCGTGCGGTCATCGATGATGCGCAAGTCACGATCCTGCAAGGCCAGGGCATTTTGTGGCGCCTGCTCGGCAGGGAAAATCACGAAGACCACGTCGTGGTCCCAGATTTCCTGAAAGCGTGTACGGGTGAAACTGATGTTGCCCAGCGAAGGGTCAGCGACAAATACGTGATCGTTATAAACATCACGCAACACGACAAAATGCTTAAAGCCGGCGTAGGTAATCGGCACGATCGCCGGGTGCTCCAACTCCTCAAGGTCGGCGAAGCTGGCCTTGAAGCCGCCACTCTTGTAGCCCAGGGCCGAGACGAAACGCTTCATGTCGAGCAGGGAAAAACCGCGCCGCTCGACAATCTTGTCGGCCTCGCCAAAGCGCAACAAACCTTCCATGACCTGACGTTCCTGCAGGTTGCGCCCCAGGTAATAGTCCAGCAGGGTGGTCAAGGCCGCCGAGCCGCAACTGTAGTCATAGGCCTGGCGAATCACGTTGCGAAACTGCAACTGGCTTTGCGGCTCCAGCACCACCGACTCACGCAGCGGCCCACTGGACAGCGACGACTGGGTGATATTCACCGTGCCCGGCGCAACCGGCTTGGTATCCACAGCTTCGGTAAAACCGAACAGGCCGATCAGGCTGCCCAGCAAAATCTCGATCATTGGCCTCACACACTCCCGGCACCGGCAGAAAAAAGCCTCACCGACCGGAGCCGGCAAGGCTTTGGCAGACTCAGCTCAACAGCGCTGAATCAATGGCCCCAGACTTTAACAGTGGTGCCTGCCATGTTGATGTCGGAAATGGCCAGCGAGCCGATGCTGGCTGCGGTTGGGCCACCCACCTTGATGGCGCCAACCGATACAGTACCGGTCATTGCTGGCAGGCCGATGGCCAACTGCTGAGTACCACCAGCATTGGTCACCACGTCAACGGTCAGCGGAGCGCTGTCGAGAATGGTGAAACCGGTGAAGCTGATGGTTTCCATGCGCAGGCTACCGCCAGCAGCATCGCTATCGGTGTAGACCACAGCACCCACCGAACCTGCGAAGTTACCGGAAATGCTGATACCGTCCTGACCGGTTACGCTGGACAGAGCGTTATCGTCCATGGCGGTCATGTCGGCCTGAGCCATGAACGGTGCAGCCAGCAGCGCAGCGGCGAAAGCGAGTTGTTTAATTTTCATTGTTGTTATCTCCAAGGTTCACAGATGGGTTGCCCAGAGGGCACTGGCTGCAACGCCTGCTACAGCCAGTTGGACCGGCTCACGCCAATATCCATTGCAGTCCTGCCTGGTTGCGACTGCGCTGGATTCGTGAAGCGCTGGGCTTCTCGTCCTGGCGATCAAACTACTGGCCGCAACCCCAACTGCCAGCCCATCCAAGGGATGGAGCAAAAAACCCTGACCAATCCGCGACCCGCTCAGGCCTCGTTCAACAACCCCATGCTCTTGCCCTTGAGCACCGCCTGGGTGCGGCTGCGCACCGCCAACTTGGCGAACAGGTTGTGCAGGTGCCACTTGATCGTGGCCTCCGACAAATGCACCGCCTGGGCAATGTCGCGATTCGACAGGCCCGCCGCGACAAACCGCAAAATCTCCCGCTCCCGATGGCTAACATCTTGATTTTCATCGAAAGTTTCTGGATCTACGGCCAGCCGCCGACACTGCTCGCGCAGGCTCTCGGCGACGCCTTGCCAGGCACTGGCGTGCTTGGGCTGGGCCATTGACCAGGCCTGCCAGAGCGGCAACAGCCAGAGCGCATCGTCCTGAAAGATGCGCCGGTACCCCCGCGCCCAGGCCTCCTCGAGAGTCGCCTGAAACAGTGCGAAGGCCTTTTCGCTGTTACCTTTGCACCAGTACGCTACTGCGAGTAACAACGAAATACGCAGCCGACGATCGCGCTGATGCTCATCCGCAGGCTTGACCAGGCACGCCTCCAGGCAGGCCTGGGCCTTGTCGGCGCGGCGTACGGACAAGGCCAGCCGGGCTTGCGCCAGGGCCAGGGCAATGTGCGCATCCGGATAGCGCGCCGCTGACAAGCCGGTCAGATGGCGCTGCAACTGCAGACACACCCGCTCGGCCTCATTGGGCCGGCGCAGCCACAACAAAAACTGCACCTTGCAACCCATGGCGAAGGCAAACACTCGCTCATAGCCTGGGCGCCGCAAGCCCTCCAGCCATTCGTCAAGCTGGGCCAACCCAGGTTCGGCCTCACCGGCAAAAAATCGTCCACGGGCCATCACCAACTGGCCGCGACTGATCAGCTCAACCGGGGTCGCCACATCGCGCCAGGTGGTGGCCAGGGGCAGCTCGGCGAGGATCGCGGCGTGCCGATCCTGCTCATAGAGCACATCGGCATAGGCCAGCGCCAATGGCCCGCCCACCCGGCTGCGCCGGCCAAACACGCGCTCGACCCGCGCCCGCGCGGCCTCGGCCAGGGAGCGACCACGGTCAAGATCACCGCTTTCCTTGCAGATCAGCACCTCGATCAGGCCGGCCATCACCTGCAAGTATTCACTGTCGGCCCCGCTCAGGCTGCTGCGTGCCGCGGCGACAGCCCGGTCGGCCTCGGCAAAATCGCTGAGCAAGGCATACGCGGCGGCCTGCACGCAGCCCATGCTGGCGCGAAAAATCGCCTGATTGGCCGGCACCAGATTCAACCAGTGACGGGTGACCTTGAGGCAGCTCTCCAGCTTGTCCTGATACAACAGCACCAGCGCCTTGAGCAGTTGCACGGCGACCAACAACTCGGCCAAACCAACCCGAATCACCTTGCCGCGGCCCTGGGCCAGGCGGGTGCTGACCTCTTCGATCAAGGCTTCGGCTTCGGCAAACTTCTGCTCGAAGGCCAACTGCCAGGCATAAAAAATCTGGAACACCGGATGCTCGCGAATCACCTCCACCGGCACGCTGTTGAGCATGCTCAACACCCCGTATACGCGGTTGCCGGCAATCAGGCGCACGCCCTGACGCTCGAGCAATTCGGCGGCAAAGCCGTAGTCACGCGCGCGCAGGGCGTATTTGATCGCCCGATCCGGCAAATCATGCGCCTCGCACCAGCGGGCGGCGGCATTCAGTAATGCACCGCTATCCGCGCGACGTGCCAGCCGGCCCTGAAGAAACTCGGCAAACAAATGGTGATAACGGAACCATTCGCCCTGCTCGTCCAGCGGGATGACGAACAGTTGCTCGCTTTGCAAGCGCATCAGCATGTCCAGGCCGTCGCGGCGCCCGGTCAGGGCGTTGCACAGCTCGGCACAAAACTCATCCAGCACCGAGGTCTGATCGAGAAATAGCTGCAACTCGGCGGGCAAGCTGCCAAGCACATCTTCGGCCAGGTAATCGGCGATATTGCGCTCGCAGCCCGACAGGCCGGCGAGGAAGGCCGCCCGGTCGGGATGCCGCGCCAGGGCCAGGGCCGCCAGGTGCAAGGCGGTGATCCAGCCCTCGGTGCGTGCCTGCAACACATCCAGTTCGGCCTCGCTCAGCTGGATTTTCTTGATTTGCGCAAAGTAGGCCGCCGTTTCTTCACGGCTCAGGCGCAGGTCTTCGGCCAGCAGCCAGAATGCCCAGTCGCTGGCCTCCTGTTCGGCACTGATAAAGCGTGGTTTGTGCCGGGTGCTGATGATCAGCCGGACATTCTCCGGCAGGGCCCGCAACAGATAACGCACAGCCTGGCCCAGGGCCGGATGGCGGATGCGATGAAAGTCATCGAGCATCAGGTAAATCTCGCCATCCAGGCGCTTCAGGTCGGCCACAAACACATCGATCAAGGCCTCAATCGGCCAACTGACATCCCCCGGAATCAGCCCCGTGGCGGTACTGGTAAAGTTCGGCAGCACCGCTTCAATGGCCGCGCACAGGTATTGCAGCAAGCGCGGCGGCTCGCTGTCCGCCTCGTCGCAAGACAGCCAGGCCACCCGTGCGCCCTGGCGCTGCAAGTGTTGGCGCAACAGGCTGAGCACAGTGCTCTTGCCAAACCCGGCCGGCGCGCTGAGCACCACCAGGCGCTGGGTGCGGGCCGCCAGCAAGCGCTCGATCAAGGCGCTGCGCGGCAACAGGGTCGGCGCGCCGACATCGGCGGGAAACAATTTGGTGCGCAGCAAAGGCAGCGCAGGCAGTGGCGACAAGGTAGTGGTCATGATTCCAGCAGACTCAGTTCACGGACACGGCGGATGGCCTGGGTACGGTTACGCACCTTGAGCTTTTCGTAGATGTTGTGCAGGTGCCATTTGACGGTGCCCAAGGCCAGGCACAGTTGCTTGCCGATTTCATCATTGGACATGCCCTTGGCGGCCAGGCAGACCACCTCGCGCTCGCGCTCGGTCAATTCCTCCTCCAGCCCGGCGCTCGCCTTGCCCAGTCCACGGCCTGGCCAGAGGCACAACAGGCTACGGATAAACCCCTGCAAAGCGGGCTGACGCTCGGCAGCCTCCAGCTGTTGCAGCAGGTGCCGAATGGCCTCGCCCTCCTCGACAAACAGACTGCGCACCCCTTCCCGCTCGGCAACCAGCAGGCACTGCAACAGCAAGCTATGGGCGCGCTCCTGATAACCCAGGCGCTGATAACTCAAGGCCGCCAGCAGGTCCAGGCGCAAGCGCTGCAAGCCATGCCAGTTGGGCTGCAACTGGCCGCGCAACTGGGTGATTTCGTGCAGGGCCTCACTGTAGTTGCCGCGCGCCTGCTGCAAGCGGATGCGCGCCAGACCCAGCACCCAACTGACCGGATTGAACCCGGTCTGGGCATAGTGACTGGCCATCTTGGCCCAGTCGACACTCTGCAGGCGCTGCTCGGCGCGCTTGATCCGGTCACTGACCGGCTCCTGCACAAGCAAGGCGACCTCATCGCCCAGCGCCTGGGCATAAAAACGCCAGGATTGGTTGCGCGCCGCCAGGTTCTGCATCAGCACCAGGCTGGCCAGAGCCTCCTTGGGCTTGTCCTGCA
>DAITLT010000143.1:0-8150 GCA_036835505.1 Pseudomonas sp. | reverse complement strand
GTGGTGAACTGCTTGAGTTGATCCAGTTTGGAGGTCATGACGAAGCCTTGTCGATACACATGCCTTGACCTTACCCGAGCCGCCGCCACCACTCAACAGAGTCTAGCGTCCTTCAAGCAATTGCCAGGCTTGCTCCAGCACGTGCAGCGGATCATCGGCCTTGTGTACATCCACCGAGAGCAGTTGCCGAAAGCGCCGGGCACCAGGGAAGCCCTGGCCCAGGCCGAGCACATGGCGGGTGATATGGTGCATCACACCGCCCTCAGCCAGATGCTGCTCGATATAGGGGCGCAACTGGCGCAGCGCCTCGGCGCGGCCAATCACCGGCGCGTTGCTGGCAAACAGTTGCTGATCCACCTGGGCCAATAGATAGGGGTTGTGATAAGCCTCGCGGCCAAGCATCACGCCATCGAAGGTCTGCAGGTGCGTGCGGCATTCCTCCAGGGTCTTGATCCCACCATTGAGAATGAACTCCAGGTTGGGGAAGTCCTGGGTAAGCTGGGCGGCAACCTCATAACGCAGTGGCGGCACCTCGCGGTTCTCCTTGGGCGACAGGCCTTCGAGAATGGCGATCCGCGCGTGTACGGTAAAGCTGCGACAGCCGGCGGCGGCAACCATGCTAACGAAGTCACTCAGCTCGGCATAACTGTCGCGGCCATTGATGCCGATGCGGTGCTTGACCGTCACCGGAATGCTCACCGCATCCTGCATGGCCTTGACGCAATCGGCCACTAGCTGCGGATGGCCCATCAGGCAGGCACCCATCATGTTGTTCTGCACCCGATCACTGGGGCAGCCGACGTTCAGGTTGACCTCGGCATACCCGGCCTCCTCGGCCAGGCGCGCACAGGCGGCCAGGTCCGCCGGGTTGCTGCCACCCAGTTGCAGCGCCAAGGGATGCTCGCACTCGCTGTAACGCAAAAAACGCTGACGGTCGCCATGCAGCAACGCCCCAGTGGTGACCATCTCGGTGTAGAGCAGGGCCTGCTTGGACAACAGGCGCAGGAAGAACCGGCAATGCCGGTCAGTCCAATCCATCATCGGCGCGACGCTAAACCTTCTCGATAGCGGTTGCCCTATTGAAGGGGTAAGCGTTTGAGCCGTGGGATTGTCTGTTTTCATAGGGGCAGGTCAAAAGGTCGTTGAATAGGTGCGCGTGGTGGCTGCAGAGGCAGGTCCTGGAAGGCGCAGAAGGGTAGCATCCGGCAGGCCAACAATGCGCGTCCAGAGCGGCTTACTTGTGTTTGTTGGGGTGTTTGTCCTTGGGTTGTACGGGGCTGCTCTGTTAATGTTTGCGGCAATAACCCAATGGCATTGTGCATGTATCGGTTTTCCCTGGTTTTGGCCTTGCTTCTCGGCTTGCTGCTGCCCTCGTTCGGCAGTGTGGCGATGGCTGGGCATTGCCCGATGCAAAAGAGCATGGCCGATATGCACCATGCCGGGCATGCCAGTCCCTGTTGTGCGGAGCAGGGCGATGGCGCGGGCGATAAGCCGTCCTGCGACTTTGGCCAGCAATGCCAGACCGGCGGCCTATTGGTTACCCCCGCGATCAAGCTGTTTGCCCCCTTGTCGGCGTTGCCGCAAGCCTTCCTGAGCCAGCCCCTGACTCAACGCCAGCCCGCCGGGCTTTGGCGACCGCCTCCGCGTCTGTTGATCGGCTGATCTGTAATGCGCCCGATGAGGGGCGCATTCCGTGCCTGCCGGCGCTGTGCCGGCAGGCTTGATCGACTTGATTGGAGACGAAAGCATGTCGGCTTTCTTGTTCCTGCGCCCTGCTTGTGCGGGGGCGCTGGCTGTTGCGTGGTGGTTGGCTTTTGCCCCCGGCGCGGCGGCCGAACCCTTGACCTTTGCGCGTGCGCTAAGCCTTGCCGAGCGCAACGCGCCGGAAAATCTGGCGCGCCAGGCGCAGGTTGCGTCTGCCCAGCAGGCGCTGATTCCGGCGGACGCCTTGCCTGATCCCAGGCTGATTCTGGGGGTGGATAACCTGCCCGTTGAAGGCCCCGATCGCTACACGCTTAACCGCGATGCGATGACCATGCGCCGCATCGGCCTGATGCAGGAGGTGCCCAATGGCGACAAGCGCCAGGCCCGCCGGCATCTGGCCGAGGCCACGCTTAGCCGCAGTGAGGCCGAGCAGGGGGCGATGCTGCTGGTCATCAAGCGGCAAACCGCGCTGGCCTGGCTGGATGTTTACTATGCCGAGCGCCGGGTTGAGCTATTCGACCAACTGGATGAGCAAATCCGGCTGTTGCGCTCGGCGACCAAGGCGCTGATTGCCGGCGGCGCGGCGCAGCCCGGCGAATTATTGCAGGCCGATCAGGAGGCCCTGCGCCTTGAGGATCGGCGTGACGAGCAGGCCTTGGCCGTGCGCCGGGCGCGGGCCGAGTTACGCCGCTGGGTGGCTGGCGAGGCCGACCAACCGTTGGCGGGTGCGCCGCCGCAACTGCCTGTGCAGGCCCCAGGCCTGGCCCATCGCCTGGCCGAGCATCCAGAGCTGCGTGCGGCTAATGCGCGGGTGGGCGAGGCCCGTGCCGAATTGGCCGAAGCGGTTGCCGAGAAAACCCCGGACTGGGGCGTGGAGCTGGCCTACAACAACCGCGACCAACAGTTTGGCGACATGTTGATGGTGCAGTTGAGCATTGACCTGCCGATGTTTGTCGGCACCCGTCAGGGGCCCAGGATCAACGCCCGGCAACACGGCATGGCGCAGGCCGAGGCCGAGCAGGAAGCGCTGCTGCGTGCCCATCAGGCCGAACTGGAAAGCGCCCTGGCCGAGCAGCAACAACTGGTCAAGGCCTTGCAACGCAGCGAGCAGGAGCTGATCCCCTTGTCCAGCCGACGGGCCGAGCTGGAGCTGGCGGGCTATCGGGCAGGCAACACCTCGTTGAGTGCCCTGATCGCGGCGCGGCGCGAGCTGATTGAAGCCAACTTGCGCCAAATCGAACAACAGCGCCAGCTCAGTCAGCTGCGCGCCAGCCTGCATTACGCCTACGTGGAGAGTCTGCAATGAACGCTGCAGCGTTGAAGTATTGGCTTCTGGGCCTGGTCATTGCCGGTCTGGCGGGGGCCACGGGCTTCTGGCTGGGGCGTGACAATAGCGCTCAAGCGGAGCCGCCGACGGCTGCCGCAGACACCCGCCAGGTGCTCTATTGGTATGATCCGATGATGCCGACTCAGCATTTCCAGGCGCCTGGCAAGTCGCCGTTTATGGACATGCAACTGGTGCCCAAATATGCCGGCGACGAAGCCGCGCCGAGCAGCCTCAGCGTGCCGGCACAGGTGGTGCAGAACCTCGGCATGCGTACCGCCACGGTGCGGCGTGAGGTGTTGCCGACGACCCTCGATGCCCAGGGTTCGCTGGCCTATAACCAGCGCGATGTGGCGATTTTGCAGGCACGCGCGGCGGGCTTTGTCGAGCGGGTATATGCCCGTGCGCCGGGTGATGTGTTGCCGGCCGGCACGCCGTTGGCGGATCTGCTGATCCCCGAGTGGGCCGCCGCGCAACTGGAGTTTATTGCCGTATTGCACAGCGCCGATGAGCGCCTGATCGAGGCTGCGCGCCAGCGCCTGCGCTTGCTGGGCATCCCCGAGAGTGTGCTCGCGCAGGTGCAGCGCACGCGCCAGCCGCGCGCCATCCAGACCTTGGTCACGCCGATTGCCGGCGAGCTGCAAGCGCTGAGCCTGCGGGCGGGGATGGCGGTGGCGGCCGGCCAGGATTTGGCGCGGATCAATGGCCTGAGCAGCGTCTGGCTGGACACGGCGATCCCCGAATCCCAGGCCGCGGCGGTTCAGCCGGGCGCGCCGATCAGCGTCAGCCTGACGGCGTTTCCAGGGCAAACCTGGCAGGGCCGGGTGATTGCGCTCTTGCCCAGTGCCGACCTGCAGACTCGCACCCTGACCGTGCGCAGCGAACTGGCCAACCCCCAGGGCCAGTTGCGCCCCGGCATGTTCGCTGCGGTGCGTTTGAGTACCCAGGATGCCCAGGCCGTGTTGCAGATCCCCAGCGAGGCATTGCTGCGCACCGGCAAGCGCACCCTGGTTATGTTGGCCGAGGGCGAGGGACGTTATCGGCCCCATGAGATCCAGGTTGGCCGCGAGGCCGAGGGCCGTGTGGAGGTGCTGGCAGGCTTGCAGCAAGGTCAGGCAGTGGTGACCTCCGGGCAGTTCTTGCTGGATTCCGAAGCCAGCCTGCAAGGCCTGCTGGCCCAGGCCGATGCGGCCGCGCCGCCGCCACCGGTGGCCTTGCACGAGGCGCAAGGGGTGATTCGTCGTCTCGATGGGCAGGCCGTGCTGCTTGAGCACGGGCCCTTTCCCAGCCTGGACATGCCCGGCATGACCATGCGCTTTGCCCTGGCTGGCCCCGAGGTGGTGGGCAGCTTGCAGGTTGGCGATCGGGTGCGCATCGGCGTGCGCCAGGGCGCGACCGGCCTGGTGGTCGAGCGCCTGAGCAAAGTGGAGGAGGCGCAATGATCGCCCGCCTGATTTATTGGTCGATCGGCAATCGTGGGCTGGTCTTGCTGGTCACCCTGTTGCTTGGCGCCTGGGGACTCTGGTCGGTGCATAACACGGCGCTGGATGCCTTGCCCGATCTTTCCGACACCCAGGTGATCATCCGCACCAGTTTCCCTGGCCAGGCTCCGCAAATCGTCGAGAACCAGGTGACCTATCCGCTGGCCAGCACCATGCTCTCCGTTCCGGGGGCGAAGACGGTGCGCGGTTACTCGTTCTTCGGCGACTCCTTTGTGTATGTCCTGTTTGACGATGACACCGACCTGTACTGGGCGCGCTCGCGGGTGCTGGAGTACCTCAATCAGGCCCAGGAGCGGCTGCCCAAGGGCGTTACCACGACCCTCGGCCCGGATGCCACCGGGGTCGGCTGGATCTACCAATACGCCCTGCTGGACCGCAGCGGCACCCATGACCTTGGCCAGCTACGGGCGATCCAGGACTGGTTCCTCAAATACGAGCTGAAAAGCCTCGGCGATGTTGCCGAGGTCGCCACCCTGGGTGGCATGGTCAAGCAGTATCAGGTCGTCCCCGACCCGCAGAAGATGCTGGTTTATGGCATCACCCAGGGGCAGATCGAGACGGCCCTGCGCGGCGCCAACCAGGAAACCGGCGGCGCCGTGCTGCAGTTGGCCGAGCGCGAGTACATGGTGCGGGCCAGCGGTTATCTGCACAGCCTGGAGGACTTTCGCAACGTGCCGCTGCGCACCTCGGCCAGCGGCATCCCGGTGTTGCTGGGCCAGGTGGCGAGCATTCAGCTCGGCCCGCAGATGCGCCGCGGGATTGCCGAGTTGAATGGCGAGGGCGAGGTGGTCGGCGGCGTGGTGATCCTGCGCTCGGGCAAGAATGCCCGGCAGACCATTGCCGCGGTGCAGGCCAAGCTGGACAGCTTGCGCGCCAGCCTGCCGGCCGGGGTGGAGCTGGTGACCACCTACGACCGCTCCCAGTTGATCGATCGGGCCATCGCCAACCTGGGCTTCAAGCTGCTGGAGGAGTTCGCCGTGGTGACCCTGGTGTGCCTGCTCTTTCTCTGGCACCTGCGCTCTTCCCTGGTGGCGATCATCACCTTACCGCTGGGCATTCTGGTGGCGTTTATCGTCATGCACCTGCAGGGGGTCAACGCCAATATCATGTCCCTGGGCGGCATCGCGATTGCCATTGGCGCCATGGTCGATGCGGCCGTGGTGATGATCGAGAACGCCCACAAGCACATCGAAACCTGGCACCAGCAACATCCGCAGCAACGCCTGCAGGGGCCGCAACACTGGCAGGTGATCGGCACGGCAGCTGCCGAGGTCGGTCCGGCGCTGTTCTTCAGCCTGCTGATCATCACCCTGTCGTTTCTCCCGGTGTTTAGCCTGCAGGCCCAGGAGGGGCGGCTGTTTGCGCCGCTAGCCTTGACCAAGACCTATGCCATGGCCGCCGCGGCTGGCTTGTCGATTACCCTGGTGCCGGTACTGATGGGCTACTGGATTCGCGGGCGCATCCCCAGTGAGCGGCAAAATCCCTTGAATCGCTGGTTGATTGCCGCCTACCGGCCCTGCCTGGACGCCGTCCTGGCCTGGCCCAGAAGCACCCTATGCCTGGCCTTGCTGGTGTTCCTCTCCAGCCTCTGGCCGCTGAGCCAGTTGGGCGGCGAGTTTCTTCCGGCGATGGACGAGGGCGATCTGCTGTATATGCCCTCGGCCTTGCCGGGGTTGTCGGCAAGCAAGGCCAGCCAGCTTCTGCAGCAAACCAACCGGATGATCCTCAGCGTGCCGGAAGTGGCCCAGGTATTCGGCAAGGCCGGCCGTGCCGAAACCGCCACCGACCCGGCCCCGCTGGAGATGTTTGAAACCACGGTGCAGTTCAAGCCGCGTGCGCAATGGCGGGCCGGCATGACTCCGGAGAAACTGCTTGAGGCCCTCGACCAGGCGGTGCAGGTGCCGGGCCTGGCGAATATCTGGGTGCCGCCGATTCGCAACCGTATCGACATGCTCGCCACCGGGGTCAAGAGCCCGATCGGGGTCAAGGTCGCCGGCTCTTCGCTGGCCGCCATCGAGCGGGTAACCGGCGAGATTGAACGGCTAGCCAAGGGCGTACCGGGGGTCAGCTCGGCGCTGGCGGAGCGCCTCACGGGCGGGCGCTATGTGGACATCCACATCGATCGCCTGGCCGCGGCCCGCTACGGCCTGAATATCGACGCCGTGCAGGCCCTGGTGTCCGGTGCGATCGGCGGCAGCAGCCTGGGGGAAACCGTCGAGGGCCTGGCCCGCTACCCGATCAACCTGCGTTATCCGCGAGCCTGGCGCGACAGCCCCGAGGCCCTGCAGCGCCTGCCGATCCTCACCGCAAGCGGGCAGCAGATCACCCTCGGCAATGTTGCCAGGATCAGCCTGAGCGAAGGGCCGCCGATGCTGCGCAGCGAGAACGGGCGCCTGTCGGGCTGGGTGTATGTCGATGTGCGGGGGCGCGACCTGGCCTCGACCGTGCGCGATCTGCAGCAACAGGTGGCCGCGAGCGTGCAGGTGGAGGCCGGCATGAGCGTCTCCTACTCCGGCCAGTTCGAGTTCCTGCAGCGCGCCAACGCCCGCCTGGCCTGGGTGGTGCCGGCCACCTTGCTGATCATCCTGGTGTTGCTCTATCTGACCTTCGGCCGCTTGAGCGACGCCTTGTTGATCATGGCCACCTTGCCGTTCGCCCTCACTGGCGGGGTCTGGCTGCTGTACTGGCTGGGCTTCAACCTGTCGGTGGCCACCGGCGTCGGCTTTATCGCCCTGGCTGGGGTCTCGGCCGAGTTCGGGGTGATCATGCTGGTGTACCTGCACAATGCCTGGCACGCCCGCCGGCAGGCCGGGCAGGACGATGATCCGGCCCTGCTGGCGGCGATTCGCGAGGGCGCGGTGCTGCGCGTGCGGCCGAAAATCATGACCGTGGCGGTGATCATCGCCGGCCTGCTGCCGATTCTCTGGGGCGAGGGCAGCGGTTCCGAGGTGATGCAGCGGATCGCCGCGCCGATGGTCGGCGGCATGCTCAGTGCGCCCTTGTTGTCGATGCTGATCCTGCCGGCGGCGTACTGGTTGCTGCAGCGTCAGCCTGGCAAGCGCCCCGGCGGTGCGCTTTAGCGCGCGCTGGCGGCGCTGAAGCGCTGGCTAATCAGCCGGTCGAGGGCCACGGCTCCGGGGCCCTTGGCCACCAGCAGCAACAGCACCGTGGCCCAGACCCCGTGGGTTGGGTAGGCATCGGGATAGACCAGCAACTGAATGGTCAGGGTCATGCCGAGCAAGGCCAGGGCGCTCAAGCGGGTGGCCAGGCCGAGCAGCAGGAGTACCGGCAGCAGGTGTTCGGCAAGCGCCGCCAGGCTGGCCGCCGCATGCGCCGTCAGCAGCGGTAGCTGGTATTCGTGCTCAAACAGAAACAGCGCCGAGTCGGCCAGCCGTGGCCAGCCGAGCTGAAACTCAGCGCTGACCAGATCGAGGCTGAAGTTCTCCACTTTGGTCTGGCCGGACTTCCAGAACACCGCGGCAATGGAAAATCGACCGAGCAAGGCGAGCAGCCAGTAGGGCGTTTGCTCCAGCCAGGCCAGCAGGTTTTTGTAGTGTTGCAGTGGGCTAGGGTCTGTTCCCGTTTCATCGCGAGCCGCGTTGCTGCGAGAAATGGTCCCC
>DAITLT010000142.1:6201-8188 GCA_036835505.1 Pseudomonas sp. | reverse complement strand
CATCGACATTGCCCAGACCTGGCGCAAACAACGCCTAGACGCCGTATCATGGTTGGATTTCCTCTTTTTCAGTATCGGTATTTCCACGACAACTACGTATGGTGATGTGGTCGGCAATTCAAGGTTGGTGCGTAGTCTGATCGCGACACAGCTGTTGATCTGCGTGTTCGTGATGGCGGGCTTCGTGTCGTCGGTGGTATCCAGGTCTGGACGGCGGGATGGTGACACGTCGCTTAGCCCCGCTCCGGACATCAGAGGGTCCTAAGGGCTCTCGTCCTTCAAAAGAAAAGAACGCGCGATCTTTTCATTTGGATTGTGGACCTTTCCGGAGTTGAATCGGGCACCAACGAATTATGCATACCACTTCAGCCTTCGCTGCCCCTTTCTCCAATGGCAGTCGTGCCTGAGTTGAGACGTGTTAAAAATCCGACTGTTTTCAACAGAATCGGCCCATTGCGGTCGCTCGATGCATGAGCGAAATGCCGTAGCCACTTTCAAGCAACTGGGTTACATATACAGACGCATCTGTATGAGCACGTAAAAAGCCGGAATCAGTCGCCGGCTCCTCTTGAATTCTAATCATGCAGATACCTGCATGCTAAGCAGTTAAGGCGACAATACGTACCATGGTAGGAATGGAAGGGGCGAAGCCCGAGAAAGTGTTGCGATTGGCTGCAATGCGTCCGGGAGGCATTCAAATTGTTCGCGAGCTCACTGCACGCGAGGCCGCCGCCTACCGCAAGGCGCATGACCACCTACTCAATCACGACGAAGCGGCTTCACTTATCGAAATCGTACGTCGAAACCTTTCTGCCTTTGAGAATTGCGTAAGCGATCTCTCCAAGAGACAACCAGAACCTGGCGGGCGTGGCAGGCTACAGCGTGAAGGGAGGATAGACGTCAACCGCCATTTTCTTAACTTTTTGGCCTCACTCCGTCAGCTCCTAGATCATACAGAGACGCGTCTCAAGAGAGACTACGCCGAAACCCCAGAAGTCTTTGAGGTGTTTCGCAAGCGCACAGTTGCCGCGTTCGATGGCGTTTTCGCTTACCGCTTTCTCTACAAGCTTCGAAACTTCTCTCAACACTGTGGCGCCCCGGTGGGCGTTGTCGATTTCGAATCCAAGGCAATAGGCAGCACCGGAATGATAATGCACACCCTGCATCTTCTATTCGATGCCGAACAGCTATTGCGCAATGGTGGCGATGTTTGGGGGCCGGTAAGAGCTGATTTGCGAAAGCTCGGTTCACGGTTTCCTGTCGATCCGCTGCCTCGTAAGGTTATGACCGAACTTGAAGCGATTTGGGAAACCGTACGGCAGGCGGAACGACCTCACCTAGAAACAAGTGCAAAAGTTGTTTTGGAGACTGTTAAAGACGCGCCTAATCCCTACGTGACGCCAGCTGTCATTAGGCTATGGCACCGGAAACGCTCCACGACCATTGAGTTCATCAATCCCCCTGTTGAAACAATGGCCTGGCTCGGGGACAACACCTTCAAAGAGTTGCTATGAGCCACCACCTAACGAGGAGTTGAAGCTGACGGTGCTGCTGTTGGAGGCGGCAGGATCGCTGCATTCTTGTCGGGCTCCGCAGCTTAACTCTGGTGCTTTGAGTGTCTACTTTCTAAAAATATCGTTGTCCGCTCCTGGCCGATTCCTGCCTGTCGCCAACGGCCGCGTTGGCTCGACGCCAACCAGTGGCACCCGCCATGTCGGTTAAAACCCAGGCATGCGCCAGTACCGTATGGCCTTATCGACTCAATACCACCGCGACCGCCTTGGCTGCATCTTCAATAGCGCGTTCATCGTAGGGCGCAAAACCCAGCACCAGCCCCGGTCCTCGGGGCTGCACGCAGTAGCGCGCCAGCGGCATGGTGTCGATACCGGCGGCCTGCAGTTCGGCGGCGGCCTGCTCCAGGTCTTCGGCCTTGCGCGAGCTCAACATGATCTTGGCACCGGCCTCGCCCAAGGCGTGGGCCATTTGC
>DAITLT010000142.1:4679-6191 GCA_036835505.1 Pseudomonas sp. | reverse complement strand
AACGCAGCCTGTTCGTTGTCCATCTGCAGGTTGCAGGTGATATCCAGCCCGGCGCGGATCTCCGGTACGTCGATCAGCCCCTGCCAATGCCGCTGAGCCGACTCGGCGAAGGCTTCGGCGCGTGAGGCGTAGATCTTGCGCATGCGCCGTACATGGCGGTCAAAATGCCCTTCATGGATAAAGTCGGCCAGTACCGCCTGCGACAGGCTGTTGGCGTGGCGTGACATCAGCGCGGCTGCGCGGGTGAAGCTGTCCAGCAGGTGCGCCGGCAATACCAGATAGGCCAGGCGGATGGAGGGAAACAGCAGCTTGCTGAAGGTGCCGGCGAGAATCACCGACTGCTCCGCCGCCGGCATCGAGCGCAGCGCCGGAATCGGCTTGGCGATAAAGCGGTATTCGCTGTCATAGTCGTCCTCGAGGATATAGCTGCCGTGCTGCGCCGCCCATTGCAACAGCGCCAACCGCCGCGCCGGTGAAAGTTCGCCGCCCAGCGGCGCCTGCCGTGACGGTGTGACATAGGCCAGCCGGGCATTCGGAGCCAGACGCACGCCCTCTTCCACCTGAATGCCGAAGGCGTCGACCAGCAGCCGCAGGCACAGGTCGAGCCCCTGCTGCACGCTGTTGAGCACCAGGATGCGCTCGGCCGGCACCTGCACACCACGGGCGATGGCCAGGTAGCCTGCGATGGCTTCACGCAGCGCCGGCAAGCCGCCGGGGTCCGAGTCGAGCAGGATGGACAGCCGCGAGGCGCGCAGCTGCTGGATATGCAGCTTGCGCCACAGGTCGACCGGGAAGGCCTGAACATCGCCCCGATGCGGGAAGAACGGCCGCAACCCGGGCGTCACCGAGCGCCGCGCAAAAATTGGTGTGATCGCGTCAAGACGTTCGACCCACGGCGTGGCCGGTGGCGTGCGCGGCACCTCTTGCGTAGCCACGATTTTGCGCCGCACATAGCCGGCGTTAAGCGTGGCATCCGGCAACACGGCACACACTCGAGTACCGCTGCCGGTCTGCGCCTCCAGATACCCCTCGGACAACAACTGCTGATAGGCCGCCTGGGCCGTGCCGCGCGCCAGCTTGTAGTGCTCGGCCAGGGCGCGCGTGCTGGGCAGCTTGCTGCCAGCCGGCAGGCGGCCGCCGAGAATGGCGCTGCGCAGCGCCTCGTACAACCAGCGCTGCAGACTGACGCCCGGCTCCGGCGTGCCCAGCGGCAGGAAGACCACCTGCGGTGGCGATTTTTCGGCGGGCATGGCCGCTCCAAAGTGGATCAATGCGTTTAGGCAAGAATGGATCAATACCTTGATCCAAGCCAGAGGCAGAATCACTCCCGTCGTCAGCCAACAGCCTTTCTCTTCATTACGGGAACCTACCAATATGCAACAGCAAATCCTGATCATCGGTGCCGGCTTTGCCGGCATGTGGAGTGCACTCAGCGCCGTGCGCCTGCTCGATCAACAGCAGCGCCTGGACGTCAACGTCACCCTGCTTGCGCCCCAGGCGGAACTGCGCGTG
>DAITLT010000142.1:0-4669 GCA_036835505.1 Pseudomonas sp. | reverse complement strand
AATTTAAGAAAGTTTTTAAATTGCCAATCTATTTTTTGGTAATTCCCTTGGTTTTGTATTTTTCTGTTTTTGCCGTTCATTTTTCTTTGCTCACAAAACCAGGTTCAGGTGACGCTTTTATGAAACCGACCTGGCCAGCACCGTCGCCCCGCTAGGCCCGCTGTTCGGGGCCGTGGGTGTGCGCTTCGTCCAGGGCAGCGCCACACAGATTGATGCCGCGAGCAAGCGCGTCAGCTACCGCGACGCTTCGGGTGCCGAGGCCGAGCTGAGTTATGACCGCCTGATCCTCGCGTCCGGCAGCCAGGTGGCGCGCCCGCCGCTGGAAGGTATCGAACGCTTTACCTTCGATGTCGACAGCCTGGAGTCGGCGCAGCGTCTCGAAGCCCATCTGCAAAGACTGGCCCAGCAGCCAGAGAGCGCAGCGCGCAACACCGTGGTGGTGGTCGGCGGCGGCTTTACCGGTATCGAAACCGCCACCGAAATGCCGGCACGCCTGCAGGCCATCCTCGGTGAGCAGACCGACATCCGCGTGATCGTGGTGGATATGGCCAAGCAAGTTGGCGCAGCCATGGGCGAGGCAATCGCCGGGATCGTCGCCGAAGCCAGCGACAGCCTGGGCGTCACCTGGCGGCTCGGCAGCCCGGTATCCAAGGTCGATGAGCACGGCGTACAGCTGGGCAACGGCGAACGCATTGCCGCCAGCACGGTGATCTTTGCCGTGGGTGTGAAAGCCTCGCCACTGACCCAGCAGATCAACGGCGAGCGCGACGCGCATGGCCGCCTGCACGTGGATCGCAACCTCAAGGTGCTCGGCCAGGATGCCATCTACGCCACCGGCGACACCGCCTACGCCGCCGTGGATGAGCAGGGCAATCACGCCCTGATGACCTGCCAGCACGCCATTGCCCTGGGCCGCTCGGCCGGCAACAACGCCGCCGCTGATCTGCTCGGTGTCGCACCGATTGCCTACAGCCAGCACAAGTACGTCACCTGCCTGGATCTGGGCGCCTGGGGCGCGGTATTTACCGAAGGCTGGGAGCGCAAGGTGCTGCTGACCGGCCAGGAAGGCAAAGCGCTGAAAACCCAGATCAACACCCAGTGGATCTACCCACCGGCAGCGGATCGGGCAATCGCCCTGGCCGCAGCCGACCCGTTGATCCCGGTGGTGGCGTAAAGCTCGGCAACACCCTGGACAATCCGATCTGGGGTGTTGCTTTCACGCAGCAACAACAACGGGATTGCCGAGCGGCAATCCCGTTTGTTTGTGGGCTCGCTTATTTATCGGCGCCAAGGTGCTTCTGCGCCTCATGGAGCGTCAGCCCGGAAAATCGCGCCGACAACCGTGCTGAGCCCATCGGCGGTTTACCGCCTGATGCAACCGGCAGCAATGGGTCGAGTGCCGTCGGTCATCGCAGACCATACCTTGCCCCAAAAACGGCGCCTCACGCGCCACAATATCCAGGCCGGATCCTGCACGGGCCCGCCAGCAATGGCATAGTGAAAGCATGCCGGCGTGCCCGCTCCGCCCCTCCTGCCGCCAGTGCGGGAGCGCCCGCCCTGACCGGCAGGCTTGTTCGCGCAGCCGGAGCGCGCCTGCCCACTGCTGGCATACCGCTAACCGTCTGACGCGCGACACCGTCGGCACGCGGTAGGAGGCATACGATGAATGACCTGTCCGCACATCACCCGGGGCGCTGGTGGCACAGCTTGCCCGATGGCCGAATCCAGTGCGACCTCTGCCCTCGTGACTGCAAGCTGCGCGACGGGCAGCGTGGCGCCTGCTTCGTGCGCATGCGCGAAGGCGAGCAGGTGGTGCTGACCACCTACGGCCGCTCTTCCGGCTTCTGCATCGACCCCATCGAGAAGAAGCCGCTCAACCACTTCCTCCCTGGATCGGCGGTGCTGTCCTTCGGTACTGCAGGCTGCAATCTCGCCTGCAAGTTTTGCCAGAACTGGGATATCAGCAAATCGCGGGACATGGATCGCCTGATGGATCAGGCCAGCCCGCAGCAGATTGCCCTGGCGGCGGAGAGCTCGGGCTGTGCCAGCGTGGCCTTCACCTACAATGACCCGGTGATTTTCGCCGAATACGCCATCGATACGGCCATCGCTTGCCGAGCACACGGCATTCGCACGGTGGCGGTGACCTCCGGATACATACACGCCGAACCGCGCCGCGAATTCTTCGCGGTGATGGACGCGGCGAATGTCGACCTCAAGGCCTTCACCGACGACTTCTATTTCAAACTCACCGGCGCACATCTGCAGCCGGTGCTGGATTCCTTGGTCTATCTGCATCACGAGACCGGCGTCTGGACGGAAATCACCACCCTGCTGATTCCGGACTACAACGATTCGAATTGGGAGATCGAGGCCCTGTGCGCCTGGGTACTCAAGGAGCTGGGGCCGGATGTGCCGCTGCACTTCACCGCCTTCCACCCCGACTTCAAGATGCTCGAAACCCCGCGCACCCCGCCCGCAACGCTCAGGCGCGCCCGGCAGATCGCCCTGGCGCAGGGGCTGCACTATGTCTACACGGGCAATGTGCACGATGCCGAGGGCGGCACGACCTTCTGTCCAGGCTGCGGCGCGCCTTTGATCGAGCGGGACTGGCACCGCATCCTCCACTACCGGGTGACTGCCGAGGGGCGCTGTCCGCAGTGCCTCACCACCATCGCCGGGCGCTTCGACCAGCATGCCGGCGACTTCGGCCAGCGCCGGATTCCGCTGCGGCTGAACCCTAACCCCTGAGCAGATGAGCGTCCTATCTCTGGTACGACGGCGCTGCGCTGGACGCTGCGAAGTTCTATGCCGAGACCTTCCCGGACAGCGCTGTGGGAGCTGTCCATCGCGCGCCGGGCGACTATCCGGCGGGCAGGCAGGGCGATGTCTTGATGGTCGAGTTCAGGGTGGCGGGCATCCCATGTCTCGGGTTGAACGGGGGGCCGGCGTTCAAGCACAACGAGGCGTTCTCGTTTCAGATCGCGACCGACGACCAGGCCGAAACGGACCGCTTGTGGAACGCGATTGTCGGAAACGGCGGCGAGGAAAGTGCATGCGGCTGGTGCAAGGACAAATGGGGGGTGTCGTGGCAGATCTCACCCCGCGCTCTGACTGCCGCGATAACCGGCCCTGATCGAGCGGCGGCCAAGCGCGCGTTCGATGCCATGATGGAAATGACCAAGATCGACATCGCGGCGATCGAGGCGGCGCTGAAGCGTTAACCCGCATTCGCCATCGCCGCTGGGCCACGCGGGAGCCAGTGCACGACGCTGCGACCCTCGAAGATTTCGTCGATGGCTCCCGCAAGAGCGGTCTTGCGCGCTGACGCGCCGGCGTGCTCGAAGGCGCTGGCATCGGGTTCGAGATCTCGATCCAGGCCTAGATCTCGCTCACTCGTCACGGCGCGGGCGAGCTACTCCTCAACGCGCCCCGTGGCGTCACGATCGCCCGCGTATCGTCTGGACAGCGGAAACGGCGGCAACCAGGACTCGCGACGCACGGTCCAGAGTTCGTAGGTTGGCAGCAGCTGGTCGGGGGCATCCAGGGCTCCCAGGCTCACTTCGATTTCATCGGCGCTGCGGGCGAAAACGGACGAGCCGCAGCGGGGACAGAAAAACCGTCCGGCGTAATCACGCGTTTCGCCTGCGATCGTCACCGCCGCCTGAGGGAAAATCGCGAAAGCGTGAAACAGGGCGCCGTGATGCTTGCGGCAGTCGAGGCAGTGACACAGGCCGACCCGGTATGGCCGTCCCGACGCCTCAATGCGGACGTTGCCGCACAGGCAACCTCCCGTGAATCGGTCCATGCTGCGTCTCCTCTCCAGTCAAGGAGTCGAAAGGTTTGCAACGCCCCCTCGGGCGTCCATGGCAGATGCGCCAGCCCCGTCGAACAGCGCAGCAACCACACAGGCCACGCCGGCAGTTGCTGCGCCCCATGTTAAAGTCGCGCCCTGCGCAATCCTGGCCCAAGGCGACACATAACGATTATGGAACTCCCGGCATTTACTGGCGAACTGGAAGACTGGAGCACCCTGAACAGCAGCATCGGCTTTCCCGAGCTGCTGATCGGCAACGGTGCGAGCCGGGCGGTATGGAGCAAGTTCGCCTACTTCTCACTGTTCGAGGAAGCCCAGACCACCCGCAACCGTCCCCTTAGCGCGACCGAGCTCAGTGTGTTCCGGGCCCTGGACACCAGCAACTTCGAGCAGGTGCTCAGCGCCCTGAAGAACAGCATCCGGGTCAATGCCGCGCTGACCATCAACTCGTCGTCGCCGCGCCATCGCTACTTCGCCATCAAGGAAGCACTGATCCACGCCGTGCGCTCGGTGCATATCCCCTGGAGCCTGATGCCAGCCAGCGGCCTGGAGCGGATCAATCGCGTGCTCGGCCAATACCAGACGGTCTATTCCGGCAATTACGACCTGCTCAACTACTGGGCCATGATGCAGGCCCCGCAGGCGTTTGAAGACCTGTTCCGCGGCGCGGACTCGACCTTCGCCCCCGACAACTGCCAGCGTCAGGGCAAGGCCACGCGCATGCTGTACCTGCATGGCGGCATGCACCTGGTGAAAAACATCGATGGCAGCACACGCATCCTCAACTCGTCGGAAAGCACCCTGCTGGCCAGTTTCGCCATCAACCGGCTGGGCGATATCCCGCTGTTCGTC
>DAITLT010000141.1:0-8223 GCA_036835505.1 Pseudomonas sp. | reverse complement strand
GCACGTACGGATCTGTGCGGGGGGAGGCAGGCGACTGCCTTTCCTACCGCGACCAGTTCGTGAGCGCGGTTCGAAGGTTTGATACAAAGCGCGTTTGGGCTCTGAGCCTGTGCCGCAGGCATAATGCGCGGCACAATGTCCGCCGAGGGCGATGAGTCAGTGATGCGAATGACCTGGGATATTTTCTGTAGCGTTGTCGACAACTATGGCGACATCGGCGTGACTTGGCGGCTGGCTCGACAACTGGTGGCCGAGCATGATCTCGATGTGCGGCTGTGGGTGGATGACCTGACGGCGTTTGTGCGGGTTTGTCCGTCGGCAGACGTGCAGTTGGCCGAGCAGTGTCAGCAGGGCGTCAGCGTGCGCCACTGGCCTGCCGAGTGGCAGCCGGTGATGCCGGCGACGGTGGTTGTCGAGGCATTTGCCTGCACCCTGCCGGCTGCCTATGTGGCGGCCCTGGCGAGCGCGGCGCAGCCGGTGCTGTGGTTGAATCTGGAATACCTCAGTGCTGAGGACTGGGTCGCTGGTTGTCACGGCTTGCCGTCGCCCCAGGGTAATGGTGTGCAGAAGTTCTTCTTCTTTCCCGGTTTTGTCGAGGGCACTGGCGGTGTACTGCGCGAGGCAGATCTGTTGGTGCGGCGCGATAGCTTCCAGCAAGACCCCGCCGCGGAGCAGGCGTTCTTGCGCGGCTTGGGTGTCGATCCGGCGCCGGGCGCGCGGCTGATCTCGCTGTTTGCCTATGAAAATACCGGCCTGGATGAGTGGTTGCAGGTGCTGGCCGACGGCTCCCAGGCGTGTCATCTGCTGGTGCCGGAAGGGCGGGTGCTGGCGGATGTGCAGCGCTGGCTGAGGCTGTCGAGTTTGCATGTGGGTGCTATCGACGTGCGGGGCGCGTTGACGGTGCAGATTCTGCCCTTCGTCAGTCAGGATGATTACGACCGTTTGCTCTGGTGCTGTGACTTCAATGCAGTGCGTGGTGAGGATTCCTTCGTGCGTGCGCAGTGGGCGGGCCGGCCATTGCTATGGCACATCTATGCGCAGGCAGAGGGCGCTCATTGGGACAAGCTTGAAGCCTTTCTGGTGCTTTATCTGCAAGGCTTGTCGCCATTGGCGCAGGCTGCGCTGAGTGATTTGTGGCGGGCCTGGAATGCTGGGCAGGGCATGGCGGCAAGCTGGCAGGCGTTGCAGTTACACTGGCCGGAAGTGGCTGAACATGCCGAACGCTGGGCCGCACAGCAGGCCGCTCGACGCGATCTTGCTGCGGGGCTGGTGCAGTTTTACCTAAATTGGCTATGATACGCGGCCTAGAAATTCGTATTCCCCATCCAAATCCGGACATTAGTATGAAAACCGCACAAGAAATGAAGCCCAACAGTGTGGCCCTGATCGACGGCCAACCTTGGCTTATCCAGAAGGCCGAGTTCACCAAGTCCGGTCGTAACAGCGCCATCGTTAAAATGAAGCTGAAGAACCTGCTGAGCGGTTCTTCGACTGAAACCGTATACAAAGCTGACGACAAAATGGAACCGGTCATTCTCGACCGCGCCAAAGTGACCTACTCGTACTTCAGCGAGCCGAACTACGTGTTCATGGACGAAGAGTTCAACCAGTACGAGCTGAACCAGGATGACCTGGAAAGCGTACTGCCGTTCATCGTTGATGGCATGACCGACGTCTGCGAAGCCGTGTTCTTCGAAGGCAAAGTGGTTTCGGTTGATCTGCCGACCACCATCGTGCGTCAGATCGCCTACACCGAAGGTTCCGCCCGTGGCGACACCTCCGGCAAGGTGATGAAGCCGGCCAAGCTGAGCAACGGCACTGAAGTCAAAGTTGCCGACTTCTGCGAAATCGACGACTGGATCGAAATCGACACCCGTACCGGTGAGTACAAATCCCGCGCCAAAGCCCCGGTTTAATTTCCGGCGTTTTCCGCGAGACCAAAAGCCCGACCTAGCGTCGGGCTTTTTTATATCTGCATAAAAGCGCTCTGGTGAGCGTTCGCCCTAGAGTTTGAATCCCTCGACAATCTGCTCCGCCAATGCCTCACTTACAGGTGACTGACTGCGCGGATTGCGCAGTAGCACGATGCTGCAGTTGGGCAGCTCCGGCAGGCCTTCATGGTTGCCTAGGATGCGCAGGTCCGGGGTGATCAGGCTGCGCAGTTGTGCGGTTACCGCCAGGCCTGCGCCGACCACAGCCATGATCGCCGAGAGGCTGGGGCTGGTGTAGGCCACGCGATACGGGCGCTGCTGAGTGTCCAGGGCATTGCAGGCCCAGGCCCGACAGAAGCAATCACTGTTGAACATCGCCAAGGGCATGGGGCTCTGCTGGTGTGGACTGAAGCCTTGTGCCTCGGCCCAGACAAAACGCTCCTGGCGCAGCAGTTGGCCGATTTCGTTGCCCGGCATGCGGGTGACGATCGACAGGTCGAGGTCCTGGCGCTGCAGCAGTTGTGCCGACGACTCGCAATGCACCTCCACTTGCACCAGCGGATGGCTTTGCGCGAAGCGCGAGAGGATGCCTGGCAGAAAACGCATGACGTAGTCATCAGGCGTGCCGATGCGGACGGCGCCGACCATATGCGGCTCGCGCAGGGTGCTGAGGACTTCGCCATGCAGGTTGAGTATGCGCCGGGCATAGCCCAGCAATACCTGGCCCTCGGTATTAAGGCGCACCTGACGACCCTCGCGTTCGAACAGGCGCCGCTGCACCACGTCATCTTCCAGGCGTTTCATCTGCATGCTGACTGCCGACTGGGTGCGGTTCAGGTGCTCGGCCGCGCGGGTAAAGCCGCCGTGATCGGCAATGGCTACCAGGGTGCGCAGCAGTTCGGTGTCAATGCTGGGGAAGTTGGCCATTGATCAATCTCGCAGATGGCAAGCATAAGAAACATTCGTTGGATTGATGTTAAGCACAATTCGACACTGACGCCATCCACCAAGGGAGGGCGAAGTCATGCAGAGGTGCAGGGATTGGTTGTTTTACGGGCGGGCATTGGTCGCGCAGCTACGGCGCTGGGCGGAACTGGCGCGTCAGCGTCGGCAGTTGGCGATGCTTAGTGATAGCGCTTTGAAGGACTTGGGGTTGAGTCGGGCGGATACCCTGGAAGAAAGCGAGCGGCCGTTCTGGGATGACCCGCTCAAGCGTCGAGCGGGTCATCCCTGCCGCAGGCACGGCTTAGCGGCGTACCTGTTTCAGCGTTTCGGCAATTAGAAATGCCAGCTCCAGCGACTGGTCGGCGTTCATCCGTGGGTCGCAGTGGGTGTGGTAGCGGTCTGACAGGCCGTCTTCGGTGATCGGTCGGGCGCCGCCGATGCATTCGGTGACGTTCTGCCCGGTCATCTCGATGTGGATACCGCCGGCGTAGCTACCCTCGGCCTGGTGCACGGCGAAGAACTGCTTCACTTCGGCGAGGATCTGCGCGAAGTCGCGGGTCTTGTAGCCGCTGGAGGCCTTGATGGTGTTGCCGTGCATCGGATCGGAGCTCCACAGCACCTGGCGGCCTTCGCGCTGCACGGTCTGGATCAGCCGCGGCAGGCCGGCTTCGACCTTGTCCGCACCCATGCGCACGATCAGGTTGAGGCGGCCGGGGTCGTTGTCCGGGTTGAGGATGTCGATCAGGCGGATCAGCTCCTCGCTGTCCATGCTTGGGCCGACTTTGACCCCGATCGGGTTGCCTACGCCACGCAGAAACTCGACATGGGCGCCGTCCAGTTGGCGCGTGCGGTCACCGATCCAGAGCATGTGTGCCGAGCAATCGTAGAAGCCGCCGGTGAGGCTGTCTTGGCGCACGAAGGCTTGCTCGTAGTTGAGCAGCAAGGCCTCGTGGGCGGTGAAGAAGCTGGTTTCGCGCAGTTGCGAGGAGCCGTCCATGCCGCAGGCGCGCATAAAGGCCAGGGTTTCATCGATGCGCCCAGCCAGGGCGTTGTATTTCTCGCCGAGGGCGGAGTTGGCAATAAAGTCCAGGTTCCACTGGTGTACCTGGTGCAGGTCGGCAAAGCCGCCCTGGGCGAAGGCGCGCAGCAGGTTGAGGCTGGCGGTGGACTGGTGATAGGCCTGCAGCAGGCGCTCGGGGTCCGGCACGCGGCTGTGTTCATCAAAGCCGATGCCGTTGACGATGTCGCCGCGGTACGCGGGCAGGGTCACGCCGTCGATGGTTTCATCGTTGGCCGAGCGCGGCTTGGCGAACTGGCCGGCCATGCGTCCGATCTTGACCACCGGGCAACTGGCGGCAAAGGTCATCACAATGGCCATCTGCAGCAGCACCTTGAAGGTGTCGCGAATTTTCAGGGCGGAAAACTCGGCAAAGCTCTCGGCGCAGTCGCCGCCTTGCAGCAAAAAGGCACGGCCCTGGGTGACCTCGGCAAACTGGCGGCGCAGTTCGCGGGCTTCCCCGGCGAACACCAGCGGCGGATAGCTGGCGAGCTTTTGCTCGACGGCCAGCAGGTGCGCGGCGTCCGGGTAGATGGGTTGTTGCTGGATCGGTTTGGCTTTCCAGCTCTCGGGGCTCCAGGCTTGCGACATCAGTGCTCTCGGCTTTTTCAGATGGACCAGGCGGGCATGGTAACCGAAGAGGCTGGCCGTTCAAGCCAATGGCCTGGATAGCCAGGGTCTATTGCTGCGCTTGATGGTCGCTGTCGGTGTTGCTGGAAAATGATTTAGCGCGTGACCCCGGCCGCGTTGTTCCGGGACAATTACGCCCTTATCCAACAGGGGCGGGTCATGCAAAAAGAGCAAGTCAGCGAACTGGTGCCGATTGCCGAGGTGACGGATGCCTTCGGGGTGATTCGCGTGGTCGAGATGGGTGGCTACCGCTTTCTCGAGTTCGGCGACTCGATCGAGCAAAGCTGCGTGTTTACCGGCGACCCCAGTTGGCTGGAATACGACTACACCCGTGCCATGTTGCTCGGCGCGCTCTGTCATGAGCGCCCGGAAACTGCATTATTTCTAGGGCTGGGCGCCGGCAATCTGACCCAGGCGTGCCTGAAGTTTCTGCCCCTGGAAGACGTCGAGGTTATTGAGCTGCGCCCGGATGTGCCGCGCCTGGCCATGCAATATCTGGGGCTGGAGGACGATCCACGGCTGACCATCCGCATCGGCGATGCCCTGGATTTGCTCGACAGTGCCGAGAGCACCGACCTGATTTTCCTCGACCTGTATACCGATACCGGGCCGGCTGTGGGTCATCTGGCCTGGAAGTTTCTGGAGAACTGCCAGCAGCGCCTGAATCCCGGTGGTTGGCTGATCATCAACCAGTGGGCGGCCAACGACGGCAAGCCGCTGGGGGCGGCGTTGCTGCGCGGGTTGTTTCACCGCCACTATTGGGAAATTCCGGTGAAGGAGGGCAACGTGATCCTGATCATCCCGGCTGATCTGGAGCAGACGTTGGATTTGCTCGATTTGCAGGCCCGCGACGAGCAGCTCGCGCCCCAGTTGGGTTACTCGCTGCTGCCGCTGATCAAGGCCGTGCGCCCGGCCTCTTAATTGCCCTGGAAGTTGCCGGGGCGGCGTTCGAGCATGGCACGCACGCCTTCCTGGGCGTCGTTGCTGCTCATCAGTCGGCGCATGGTGGCCGGCAGGCTGGTGCTGGCGGCGTCGACGCCCTCCTGCACGGCTTGGCGGGCCGATGCCAGGGTGGCCTGTACACCTAAGGGTGCCTGCGCGGCGATCCGTTCAGCGATGGCCAGGGCGCGTGGCAGTAGGTCTTCGCTGGCCATGACTTCCTGTACTAGGCCGAGGCGATAGGCTTCATGGGCGTCGAACTCATCCCCGGTCAGCAGCCAGCGCATGGCATTGCCCCAGCCAGCGCTCTGGTGCATGCGCAGGGTGGCGCCGCCGAACGGGAAGATGCCGCGCTGCACTTCCATTTGCGCGAAGCGGGTGTTGCTGGCACAGAGGTTGATGTCCGAGGCCAGCATCAGCTCGATGCCGATGGTCAGGCAGTAACCTTGGGCGGCGACGATGACCGGCTTGCTTACCCGTGGGCCGCCGAATACGCCCCAGGGATCGCAGGCGCCAGCCGGGAGTTGCCAGCCGGCGGCCAGGGTCGGGGCGATGCTGGCCAGGTCGAGGCCGGCGGTGAAGTGCTCGCCATGGGCAAACACGATCGTTACACGGGCGTCGCTGTTGCGTTCGAACTCGCCGTAGGCCAGGGTCAGGTCGTTGAGCAGATCCAGATCGAAGGCGTTGCGTTTGCTGGGCCGATCCAGGCCAAGCAGCAGGATGTGGCCACGTTGTTCACGGCTGACACGACCACTGGAGCTTGGCGACATGGCGGGAATCCTTGCTGAGTCTATAGAAGTGTGTCCGGTATAGCCGGCGCTTAGGCACTTGCGCAACTGATTTTGTGCGGGCTGGCGGGTGCGTGGCAAAACGCGCCGTTTGGCGGCAGGCGATCAGCTATTCGGTAAAAACTCACCTTTAGGTCAGGCTTTCAGGTATAGTGCGCGCCGGCCAAAACCTGGCCGCGTTCAGATGGTGCAATTTTTCCGAAGCCAACCCTTCGGTTGCTTGTCCGCTCAGCGGACAATATCTGACGATTCTTTCATCAATACGTTTTCGCAAATACTCGCCGACAAAGCTGCCAGGGTTACCTTCGGGTCTTACACGGCATGTGCCGCTTTGGAACATGGGTTTTTGCGGATGCACTAGAGGCAGACCCATGACCCAAGTAATCGGCGGCTTCGCCGCACTCGAACTTCACCCCAATATTCTTGCCGCCGTCATCGCCACGGGCTATGAAGAGCCGTCGGCGATTCAGGCCATGTCGATCCCGGTGATCCTGGCGGGCGAAGACATGATCGGCCAGGCCCAGACCGGCACCGGCAAAACCGCTGCCTTCGCTCTGCCGATCCTCAGCCGTATCGACCCGGCCAAGCGTGAGCCACAAGCCCTGATCCTGGCGCCAACCCGCGAGTTGGCCCTGCAGGTGGCCAGCGCCTTCGAAACCTACGCCAAGCAAATGCCCGGCGTGAACGTGATTGCGGTCTACGGTGGCGCGCCGATGGGCCCGCAGCTGAAGGCCATCCGCAATGGCGCACAGATCATCGTTGCCACGCCGGGTCGTCTGGTTGACCACATGCGCCGCGACGAGAAAGTCCTGTCGACCGTGCGCCACCTGGTCCTCGACGAAGCGGACGAAATGCTCAAGCTGGGCTTTATGGACGACCTCGAAGTGATCTTCAAGGGCATCCCGGCCGAGCGTCAGACCGTGCTGTTCTCGGCCACCTTGCCGCACTCGATCCGCGCCATTGCCGAAAAGCACCTGCGCACGCCCAAGCATGTCAAGGTTGAAACCAAGACCCAGACCGTGACGGCCATCGAGCAGGCGCACCTGATGGTGCATGCCGACCAGAAAATTTCCGCCGTCCTGCGCCTGCTGGAAGTGGAAGAGTTCGACGCCCTGATCGCGTTTGTGCGCACCAAGCAAGCCACCCTGGATCTCGCTGCGGCGCTGGAAGCCAAGGGCTACAAGGCCGCGGCACTGAACGGTGACATCGCCCAGAACCAGCGTGAGCGGGTGATCGAGTCGCTCAAAGATGGCCGTCTGGACATCGTGGTTGCGACCGACGTGGCCGCTCGTGGCCTGGACGTGCCGCGCATCACCCACGTAATGAACGTGGACATGCCCTATGACCCGGAATCCTACGTCCACCGCATCGGCCGTACCGGTCGTGCCGGGCGTACCGGTCGCGCCCTGCTGCTGGTAACCCCGCGTGAGCGGCGCATGCTGCAGGTGATCGAGCGGGTCACCGGGCAGAAAGTTGCCGAAGTGCGTCTGCCGGACGCCGCTGCCGTGCTGACTGCGCGGATCAAGAAACTGACCAGCAGCCTGGCACCGCTGGTGGCCGATGCCGAAGCCAGTCATGGTGATCTGCTCGACCGTCTGACCGCCGACATCGGCTGCACCCCGCGCGCCCTGGCCGCGGCCCTGCTGCGCAAGGCCACCAATGGCCAGGCGTTGACCCTGGCCGAAGTCGAGCGCGAACAACCGCTGGTGCCTAACAGCGCGCCGCGTGGCGAGCGTTCGGAGCGCAGTGGTGAGCGCGCCGAGCGTGGCGAGCCTCGTGAGCGTCGGGCGCCGATGCCGCTGGCTGAAGGCCGTGCCCGTTGCCGTACCGCGTTGGGTCTGCGCGACGGCATCGCCGCCAAGAACCTGCTGGGTGCCATCCTCAACGAAGGCGGCCTGGTCCGTGAAGCCATCGGCCGCATCCAGGTGCGCGA
>DAITLT010000140.1:0-8251 GCA_036835505.1 Pseudomonas sp. | reverse complement strand
TATTGGAGCCATGAACCAGACTGTTCACGGCGTTTTGCAGGTTATCCATGGGATGGCAGCCCTAGCAGAGTGGAAAAAGCACCAAAGCAGTTCAAGTCGCTCTCGGCATGCACCATCCTGATGCTCAAGCGCCCCGAAACGATCGACCAGGGTGCCCCTTATGCGGGCATGAGCTGATCGGTGAACCTGCGGATAACAGTGCATTTTTCTTGTTAATCATAAGGTTGGAGTGCTTTTTGGCAGCCAATCCGACAGCCGCCAACGCCCAGTAACAGGGCGCATCTCCCGTGTTTCGCACCAGCACAATGCAAAGCCTGTACCAGCCAGCCAACACCTCCTGTGACCACCCGACAACGCCTGCCTTTAACCCCGCATCAGCCACCAGGCAGCCACCGCCAATAGCACGGCCAGCACGCCCAGCCCGAGCAACAACCCACGAGCCGCGCCGGTTGCCGGCGACGATGGGCTTGGCGCCGGGCTGGCGCGCGGCGCTGGGGCACTGCTGGCGGCAACCTTGCTCGCCTTGGGCAGCGCCGCCATGGGCATAAACACCGTGGCATCTTCCACCGCAGCCTGCTCGATCTCATCGAGTTTCGGCCCGATCACCAGCAGGATCACGCTGCCCATCTGCATCTGGTCGCCGGCCTGCAAGGTGGCGGTGCTGACCTTCTGCCGGTTGACCTGCAGGCCGTTGGCCGAGCCCAGGTCCTTGACCTCCAGCACGCCGTCCTTGAGGAAGAATTCGCAGTGCCGGCGCGACAGCTCCGGATCGTTGAAGCACAGCTCGCACTTGACCGAACGACCGAAGGTCATCGAGCCGGCCAGCGGATACTTGTTGCCTTCGTTCTCGCCCTGCAGCACCTGCAAGAACCACTTCTTGGCGGTATCGACTTTGGCCTGGACTTTCATCGGATCAATAAACTGCAGCTCCACGCCAGCCACCTGCAGCAGGTCATCGGCGCGAATCTGGTAGCGGCTGCTGATGCGTTCGCCATTAACCAGGGTGCCGGCTTCGCTGGCGCAATCACTGAGGTAGTAATGGCCCTCTTCACGACGGATCTCGGCGTGGAACAGGCTAACCCCAGCATCCGGCAAGACCAGGGTATTGCGGTGATCCTGGCCCAGGGTGATGCGCTCGTCGGCCAACCACACCGGCGCCTGGCGACAATCTTTGAACTGCAGTTTCAACATGCTGTTTGCGCTCGCTTGAGACAAAAATCCTGGCCGCTTGGCCCAGGCGACTACTCGTCGATACCGTTATTAAGAATATGCTTCCACAACCGTGACAGCGGATTTCCCTCCTCACCGGCCGGCTTCTGCGCCGCGCCCGGATCGCTGCCTTGGCTGCGCGTGGCGGTTTTGCTGGCCACGGCACGGGGTTTGGCCCGCTGGGTGGCGCGCTTGACGTAAGCGCCGTGGGCGGCGCGCAGCTTGAGCAATTCGGCATGTTCAGGCGCGGCCTGCAAACCCAGCTCGATCTGCTCCAGGGCCTTGCTGAACTGGCGCTGGCGATAGGCCGCATGCACCGCCTGCAGATGCCAGTCGGCCACCCGCGCGATGCCGGCCAGGGCCGTCGGCTCCTCGGGTGCCAGGCTCAGGGCCTGACGGAAATACCAGAGCGCACTGTCCTCGGCCGGCAGGCTGATCTGGGCACTGGCAAAGCGTTGTTCGGCCAGGGCGTTGAAGCGCGCAATCCGCGCCGCCAGAACTCGCTGCAAGCCCTGCTGGGCCTCGGCGTTGGCAGCATCCAGCAACAGCACCTGCTGGAAGAGGTATTCGGCATTGTCGGCCAACGGCTCCTGCAGCTTGTCCTCAAGCAGACGCTGTTCGGCCTGGGCCAGCAAGTCCGCCACCTGCATGCGCAGGTTCAAGGTGTAAGCGCCGTAGCCCAAGCCGGCGAGCAGCAGCACGCCGAGCAGCAGGATCAGCAGCGGACGCGCCCGCGACTTGGGCGCAGGGGCCTTGTCCAGCTTGAGCGCCGGGCTGAACTGAGTGGCGCCCAGATCGTCATCCTGCAGCGCTGCCAGGGCCTGCAGCAGCTCGCGGCAATTGGCAAAACGCGCCTCCGGTTTTTTTTGCCAGCATGCGTTCGAGCAATGGCTGATAACCCTGCAAGGCCGCCGGCAGCGCGGGCACGGCCATCTGCACATGGTTCATCACGGTCTGGGTGTAACTGGCGCCACGGAACTGGTTGGCGCCGGTGAGCATTTCCAGCAGGACGATGCCCAGGCTGTAAATATCGCTGCGCTGATCCAGGGTTTCGCACTGGGCCTGCTCCGGGCTGCTGTAGGCGGGGCTGCCGACGGCCACGCCAAAATGGGTCAGGTCATTGTCGATGGCCAGATCCTTGGCCACGCCAAAGTCGGTGATCACCACCGAGCCATCGCCGCGAAAGAGGATATTCGCCGGCTTTATATCGCGATGTGCCAGGCCGCGCTCATGCACCACGCTCAGGCCCGCGGCCACCTGCCGGACAATCTCCAGGGCTCGCGCCGGGGCCAGCACCTGGCCCTGGTACTGGCTGAGGTCGCCCCCGGCGATAAATTCCATGGCCAGGTAGTAGCGGCCATCTTCGAGCTTGTCGATGTCGTAGATGGTGATGATGGCCGGATGATTCAGCGAGGCAACGATGTGCCCTTCATTGATAAAACGCTGGATAAAGTCGTGCTCGGCAGCAGCCGACAGCACCTTGATCGCCACCTTGCGCTGCAACGAATTCTGGGTAGCCAGGTACACCGCGGCCATGCCGCCCTGGCCCAACTGGCCGTGGATGGTGTAGCCGGGAATCTCGATCAATGGGTCGCTCATAGCCAATCCGATAGGTGCCAACTTTTATAAATGGGTCACTTTGCCTTTGCGCAGCCCGGCCAGGAAACGGCCGATCCGCGACTCGCCCGCCAGTGCCACAGCCGGCTCCAGCGCCAGCAGCACACAGGAAATATTGTCCTTGCCGCCGGCCGCGTTGGCGGCGCCGATCAGCTCATCGGCCACCGCCTCCAGCTCAGCACCACGTCCCAGTTGCAGCAGGCGTGAATCGCTGACTTCACCATGCAGGCCATCGCTGCACAGCAGCAGGCGTTCGGCGCCCTGCAGCCGGCCACGCCGCAGGCCCACCTGCAGCTCCAGGCCCACCTGCCCCAGGCACTGGGTGATGACATGCTTGCGTGGGTGGTTTTTGGCCTCGGCGGCGCTCAACTGCCCGGCATCCTGCATCACCTGCACCCAGCTGTGATCCTTGCTCAAGGGGCGGATCACCTCAGGACTGAGCAGATAGGCACGGCTATCCCCCACCCAGGCCAGCTGGTAATCGGCACCGACAAAGCGCACGGCCACCACCGTGCTGCCCATGCCCTGGCTGGCAGGATCCAGGCTGGCCGCTGCGATGATCGCCTGATTAGCCGCCTGCACAGCCTGCTCCAGGCTATCGCCCTGACGGATCACCGCGGCCATGCTGTCGATCACGATGGCACTGGCCACTTCGCCACGCTGATGGCCGCCCATGCCGTCGGCGATCACCCACAGGCCCAACTCCGGACAGCTGAGTACGCTGTCTTCATTGTGAGCGCGGACCAGGCCCGGCACACTGCGGCTGGCATACTGCATGTTGATGGCCTTCCATTTGAGGACTGGGGACACTCCAGCGGCGGCGCAGAGTGTATACGCAGGCTTTGGCAGGTCATATAACCCGAGCAAAGACAGATACTTGCGACAGACCGATGGACCGCCAGCATGCCGCCTGAGGTGGCCTGCAGCCATGCCTGCCGGGCAGTTTTTCAGCAAAACGTTAACCGGTCGTGGCTTTACCCAGACCCGCACCAGGAGCAAGCCTATGAGCAGCGTGCCGAGCTGGCGAGAACGCCTGTACATCATCATCTTCCAGACCGACACCCAGGCCGGCCGGCGCTTCGACACGGCCCTGCTGCTGGTGATTCTGGCCAGCCTGGCGGTGGTGATGCTCGACAGCATCGACGGCATTCACCGCCAACATGCCAGCCTGCTGGCCGGCATTGAGTGGGCCTTCACCCTGGTGTTTGCCATCGAGTACGGCCTGCGCCTGTACTGCTCGCCCCGCCCGCTGCGCTATGCCTTCAGCTTCTTCGGCCTGATCGACCTGCTGGCGATCCTGCCCGGCATTCTCGCCCTGCTCTACCCGGACGCCCAGTACCTGTTGATCATCCGCGTGATGCGCATGCTGCGAGTGTTTCGCGTACTTAAACTCAGCCCTTACCTGCGCCAGGCCAACTTCCTGCTCACCGCCCTGCGCGGCAGCCGGCAGAAAATCATCGTGTTCTTTGCCTGCATCAGCACCATGGTGATTGTCTTCGGCACCCTGATGCATGTGATCGAAGGCCCCAGCCACGGCTTCACCAGCATTCCCACCGGGATCTACTGGGCAGTGGTGACCCTGACCACCGTCGGTTTTGGCGACATCACCCCGAAAACCCCACTGGGCCAGGCGGTCGCAACCCTGGTAATGATCACCGGTTACTCGATCATCGCCGTGCCGACCGGGATCTTTACCGCTGAACTGGCCAGCGCCATGCGCGAAGACACCCTGCAACACGCCTGCCCGGTCTGCCAAAAAGCCAACCACGAACCGCAGGCCGCCTTTTGTAGCCGCTGCGGCAACCCACTGTTCAGCCGAGAAACGCCGCCCCAGGAATGAATAACGGCGACCGAGGTCGCCGCTACTCATTCCTGCTAGTGCCGACTCAAGCCCGCCGGGATCTCGTCACTGGCGCACGACTGCCGGCGCCAGCAACAGACCCAGCAGCGACAGACGTACGACGGCAATCATTTATCAGGGCTGTCGATGATCAACTGCTGCAGCTCGCTGCTGCTGCTCGATACCGTCCGGGCAGGGGCCATCCATTCGCCGGCGCTGGCATTGCCGGCTCGCGAGATCCGCGCCTGCAACTGCACCTGGGGGAAGCTGGAGAGTTTCAGCTGCGGCAGCATCGCGTCGCTGTCGGCCAGGGTCACCTCCACCGGCAAATCGGCCACGCTCAGGCGCTTGACCGCCAACGGCATGGGCGGCCCGGCACTGGCCTTGGCAAAGATGAACACGCTGTCGCCTGGTTGCACCTGGTCTTTCAACTTGGCCGCCAGCTCGACTCGCACCTTGAGCTGCGCACTGACGGTCGCGGCCGGCGGCTTGTCCGGGAGAGTTTCGCCCTTGGCTGCCAGCTGCTCCAGCGCGCGATCGATACCGCTCTGCAGGGCGGCGCGCGACGGGTCGGCAGCCGGCAATACGGCAAGCAGGCGGCGCCAGTAATCGACCGCTTCCTTGAAACGCTGGCCCTCGAAGGCGGCAATGCCGAGCAAGCCCAGGCTGGTGATTTCTTGCGGGTCACCCTGCAGGGCCTCATCGGTAAGGCTCTGCAACTGCGCTGACCACTGTTTGTTACCGAGAAAATACAACGCCTGTGCCCACTGCCCGAGCAACTCCGGTTGACGGGCCAGGCCCACGGCCGTCTCGAACGCCTTGGCCGCATCCGCCGGGCGACTCTGGGCCATATAGGTACGGCCGAGGAAGTACCAGGCCTCAGCCGAATCCGGCTGAACCTTGACCGCTTGCTCCAGGCGCGCGGTCATTTCCGCAACGGATTTCGGCGCCTGGGCGAACTGCTCGACCAAGGCCAGCTTGTCACTGGCGCCCCAGTGCAAGTACAGACCCAGGCCAAGCAGCGGCACCAGCAACGCGGCCAGCAGCGGCAGCGCCTTACCCAGGGAAGACACGCGCTCGACGGCGGCGCCCTCGGTGTCGTCGAGCAGCTCACGCCCTGCTTCAGCCTGACCGGCCTGCAGTTGCTCGGCGCTCAATGCACCGCTGGCGTGCTGCGCCTGCAGTTCGGCCAGGCGCTCCTGATACAGGGCCACGTTAAGGGCGGTGCGATCTTCCTCGGCCTGGGCCTTGCGTCCACGCAGCACGGGAATCAGCAGAAAAGCCATGGCAACCAGCAATAGCAGGCCGGCAGCGAACCACAATTCGATCATTTTGAGTCCTGGGAATTTTGCTGGAGCAGCGCACTCAGGCGCTCACGCTCATTGACAGACAAAGCGGCCGGCACGGAACCTTTGGCGCCCTTGCGCCGGCGCAGTACCAGCACGCCAAGGCCCAGGACACCCAAACCCAACAGGGCAAAAGGGCCGTACCAGAGCAGGTAGGTGCGCGCATTCAACGGCGGCTTGTAGAGCACGAAATCACCGTAGCGCAGCACCAGGAAATCGACGATCTGAGCGTTGCTCTGGCCCTCTTCGAGCATGCGGAAAATCTCCCGGCGCAGGTCGGTGGCGATCGGCGCATTGGAGTCGGCGATGTTCTGGTTCTGGCACTTCGGGCAACGCAGCTCCTCGGTCAGGGTGCGAAAGCGCGCGCGCTCACCCTCGTCCTTGAACTGGTAAGTGTCGATGGCGGCATTGGCCATGCTGATCAGGCTTGCGCCCAACAGGCAGGCCAGCAACAGGCGCTTCATGGCTGCACCTCGTCGAGCAACTGCTGATAGCGCGGGGCCAGCTTGGTGCGCCAGATCTGCTCATCAATCACCCCGACATACTTGTCGCGGATAATGCCCTTGGCATCGATAAAGAAGGTTTCCGGCGCGCCGGTAACCCCCAGATCCAGGCCCAGGGAGCCTTGGGCATCCTCGATATTCAGCTGATAGGGATTATGCAAGTCACGCAGCCAGCGCTGGGCCGGCTCGCGCTGATCCTTGTAATTGATGCCATGGATAGTCACCCCACTGGCCGCCAGCTTATTCAGCAACGGATGTTCGGCTCGGCACGACGGGCACCAGGTCGCCCAAACGTTGACCAGCGCCGGCTTGCCCAGCAAATCCGCTTGGCTGATGGTCTTGCCGGGCTCAAGCACCGAGGGTAAGGCAAAACTCGGAAACGCCTTGCCGATCAGCACCGAGGGCAGCGCAGACGGGTTGAGAAACAGGCCGCGATAAAGAAACAGGGCAATCCCGAGAAACAGCAGCAGCGGCAGTAACAACACGAGACGTTTCATCGCGCCACCTCGCGCCGGCCCAGGGCTTCACGCACCCGACTCTTGACCTTGACCCGATAACGCTTGTCGCAGGCCGCCAGCAGGCCGCCCAGGCCCATCATCAGGCCGCCGAACCAAATCCAGCGGACAAACGGCTTGATATGCACGCGCACCGCCCAGGCGCCATCTTCCAAGGGCTCGCCGAGGGCCACGTAGAGGTCACGGGTGACGCCAGCATCGATGCCAGCCTCGGTCATCGGCATGCGCTGCACGGTGTACAGGCGTTTTTCCGGGTGCAGCACAGCCACTTCCCGGGTGCCATTGAGCACGCGGATGGTGCCCTTGTCAGAGGTGAAGTTGGGGCCTTCGAAATGCCTGGCGCCCTCGAAGATAAAGCGATAGCCACCCAGCTCCAGAGACTCGCCCGGCGCCAGCTTGAGGTCCCGCTCGGCGCTGCCCTGGCTGACCAGCACCACACCGATGGCGCACACGGCGATGCCCAGGTGCGCCAGTTGCATGCCCCAGTAGCTGGCCGGCAACGTCGCCATGCCGTGGCGCAGGCCCTTGTGCCGGGTCTTGTCCAGCAGGTCACGCACCCCGGCCAACAGCACCCAGGCGGCCAGGCAGCACACGGCCAGCACCGACCAGTTGAAATCGCCCAGCAGCAAGGTCGCGAGCACGCCCAGCACGGCACTGCCCAGCAGCACCGGCGCCAGCATGCCGAGCAGCCAGCGGCCTGGAGAGTCCTTCCAGCGCACCAGCACGCCGATCGCCAGGGCCAGCAGCAACAGGCCCATCAGCGGCACAAACAAGGCATTGAAATAGGGCGGGCCAACCGACAACTTGGCGCCGCTTAAGGCATCCAGCACCAGCGGATACAGGGTGCCAAGCAGGATCATCGCCGCGGCGACCACCAGCACCAGGTTATTGGCCAACAGCAGGGTCTCGCGCGACCACAGGGCGAAACCGACCCGACTCTTGACCACCGGCGCACGCACGGCAAACAAGGTCAGCGAACCACCGACCACCAGCAACAGAAACGCCAGGATAAACACCCCGCGCGCCGGATCGGTGGCGAAGGCATGCACCGAGGTCAGCACCCCGGAGCGCACCAGGAAGGTACCGAGCAGGCTCAGGGAAAACGCGGCAATCGCCAGCAATACGGTCCAGCTCTTGAATGCCCCGCGCTTTTCCGTCACCGCCAGCGAATGGATCAATGCCGTGCCCACCAGCCAGGGCATAAAGGAGGCGTTTTCCACC
>DAITLT010000139.1:0-8286 GCA_036835505.1 Pseudomonas sp. | reverse complement strand
GTGGAGCCGGTGGTGGTGATGCCGGACATGGTCTCGAAGAACGAGTCCGTGTAGCTGATGTGCTGAATCAGAACCATTGGCAGGGCAGCAAAGGTACACACCACGACCCAACTGGCGGTGGTTAGAAAATACATGTCGCGCGGGCGCAGATGGGCGTCCTTGGGCCGGCCGGGCAGCATCATCAGCACGCCCGCGACCAGGCAGGTCAGGCTCGACCAGAGAAAGGCACTGAGGTCATCGCTGCGCTCGAACAGCACCAGGGTCAGCATCGGGATCGTCATGCTGACGGCCAGGGTGATGAGAAAGATGCCAAGAATGAAACCGATGATGCGCAGGGTCGAAAGGGCCATGACGTCGGCTTGGGCTCGCAGGGAACGGGGGCGCCATTCTACTCGCGCGGCGGGCGCTGTAAATCAGAGCTTTGCCGTGGCCGGTTGGGATGTTGGCTGGATTTGCCCGCAAGGGCTGCGGCGTGATCGGCTAGAATGCCAGCTCTTTGATTTGGAGGTGGCCGATGGAGGCGCTTGACGCTCTGCTTAACCGTGTTTCTGTGCCGCGTCTGACGGCGCCTGCGCCGGATGCCGCGCAGCGTGAGTTGTTGTTCCGTGCCGCCTTGCGCGCGCCGGATCACGGTCAGTTGCGGCCCTGGCGTTTTCTCACCATCGAAGGCGCTGGGTTGACCGCGCTGGGGGAGTTGTTCGCCACTACGCTGCTGGCCGAACAGCCTGAGGCCAAGCCTGAAGCGCTGGCCAAGGCCCGTGCCATGCCACTGCGCGCGCCCTTGCTGGTGGCGGTGATCGCCCGCCTGCAGGCCCATGCCAAGGTGCCGCAACAGGAGCAAGTTCTGGCCGCCGGTTGCGCCGCCCATGGTCTGTTGCTGGCCGCCCATGCCCAGGGTATCGGCGCGGTGTGGCGCACCGGCGAGCTGTCCCATTCCCCGGCGGTCGCCGCGGGGCTGGGGCTGGCGGCGGATGAGCAGATCATCGCCTTTATCTACCTGGGAACCCCTGCCGGCGAATTGCGCAGCCCGCTGCTGCTTGATCCAAAGGACTACGTCAGTGCCTGGCCCGCGGCTTAATCATCCAGCGGCAGTTGCAGGCAGGCGCTAAAGCCGCCGTCGCTGGCGTTGCTCAACTCCAGTTTGCCGCCATGGCGCTCGGCGGCGCGCCGCGCGATGGTCAAGCCCAGGCCGTGACCTGCGCTGTTCTGGCCGGGGGCGCGATAGAAGGCCTCGCCCAGTTTTGGCAGTTGTTCGGCACTCACGCCAGGGCCGTGGTCGCGCACGCACAGGTGCAGCCAGGGGCCGTGGCGGCGGGCGCTGATTTCGATTGGCTGCTGCCCAGGGTTGAAGCGCAGGGCATTGCGCAGCAGGTTGTCCAGCGCCCGTTCGAGCATGGGCGCCCAGCCACGGCAGTGCAGGTCGGGGTCCAGGGTGATCTGGATTTGCTGCGTCGGCGCGCTCAGGCGGGCGTCCTCCTGCAGTTTGCCGAGCAGCGCCGCCAGGTCGATGGGTTGGGCGGGGCCGGGGTCGGCATCCATGCGCGCCAGGGCGAGGATTTCGCTGATCAGCGCCTCCAGACGATCGCATTCCAATTCCAGGCGTGGCCACAGTTGCTCGCGTTCGGCAGGCTCGGCGCGCTGGGCCAGGCCCAGGGCAATGCGCAGGCGCGCCAGGGGTGAGCGCAGTTCGTGGGAGACGTCGCGCAGCAGTTGGCGCTGGCTGCTGATCAGGCTTTGCAGGCGTGCGCCCATGCGGTTGAAGTCGTTGGCCAGTACGCCGAACTCGTCGCGGCGGGTGGCCAGCTGGGCCAGGCTGGTTTGTTGGTACGTCGTTTGACCGAGGTCGTGTACGGCGCTGCGCAGGCGTTGCAGCGGGCGGGTGAACGACAGGGTCAGGAGCAGGCTGAACAGACTGATCACCAGCAGGCTGACGGCCAGGGCGCCGAAGGGCCAGAGCCGGCTGTTGCGATGCCAGGCGGCAAGTTCCGGGTAGGGCAGGCGGTAAATCAGCAGGTAGCTGGTGCCGCTCTCGGGGCTGGTGTATTCGCCGGTCAGGCGCCGCCAGGGCAGGTGCTGGGGGTTGTGCTGGCGCGCCTCAAAGGCTGCGGCGCGGCGCGGAAAGGTGCCTTTAACCAGCGGCTCGCCTGCGTCGTCGAGCACCTGTACATCAACATGGAAGCGGTTTTTGCGTTGTTCCAGGTAGGCCTGGGCGGCCTGTGGGCCGCGCTGTTCGTATAGCTGGGTCCAGCGTGCGGCCAGGCCGTCGATGGCCGGGTGCTGATTGAGCACCCAGAAGTCCTGGTTGAGCACCTTGCCCAGCAGCAGGGACAGGCCCACCAGTACGGCAAAGACCAACCAGAAGCTGGCAAAGATGCGCCAGAACAATGACCGCACAGGGACTCCTTAATGGGCAAAACCCGCCGGCCCATTGGGGCGGCGGGTGGTTTGTCGGTTCGGGCCTGCGACCTGATGGCCGCGGCCTTAACGGCTTACTCGGCTTTTTTCGCGCGCTCGGCTTTCCAGGCTTGGAATTCGGCCATTTCGGCGTGACGCTCGGTCATTTTCGCCAGGGCGGCATCGTAGCCTTTTTGTTGCTCGGGCTTGAGCAGGGCACGGATGGCTTGCTCGTTCTTGGTTTTGGCCGCTTTCAGTTGTTCTTGCATGGCTTGCTTGTCGGCTGCCGGCAACTTGTCCAGGAAGCTCTGGCTGATTTCCCGGCGGCTGTCCATCTGCTCGCGCATCAGCTTGCCGATGCTTTGCCGCTGCTCTTTGCTCAGGTCCAGTTCCTTGAGCATTGGCGCGCCGCGCTCGCCGCGCTCGCCGCCTTGGTGTTGGCAGTCGGCAGGCATGGCCAGGGCTACGGTGGGCAGGCTGGCGGCTAAGAACAGGGCGATCAGGGTCTTGCGCATGGTGGTGTCCTCGTCTCGATCCCGGCGGGTTACCGGATGTGGCCAGTTTAAGGAGCGCAAGGTCAGGGGCGGTCAGGCAAGCGTAAAGGCTGGGTAAAGACGCGATGCTGTTCACTTAAGCCAAAGGCGCGAGATTTTTGTAGCCCGGATGAAATCCGGGGAGTGTTGCCCTGCATATTCGCCTGTGGATTGCATCCGCCTACGCCTGTGGCGCTTTAAGTGATAAAGACGGCGGTTAAGGTCGTGAGTTAAAGGCTGTAGTAATAGCCGCGGCTGCGCAGGGCGACGATGCGTGGGCGGCCGTCGTCGTGGGGGCCGAGCTTCTTGCGCAGGTTGCTGACGTGCATGTCCAGGCTGCGGTCATACAGGGTCAGCTTGCGGCCCAGGGCCAGTTGCGCCAGGGCTTGTTTGTCTACCGGTTCGCCGGGCTGCTGCAGCAGGGCTTCGAGGATGCGGCTCTCCGACAGGGTCAGGCTGATGTCCTGCTCGCCGATGCTGACCACGCCGCGGGCCTGGCTGTAGCTGAGGTCGCCGAGTTGCAGTTGGCTGACCGTGGCCGGCGGCAGGCTGCGGCGCAGCACGGCGCGCAGGCGTGCGGTGAGCTCGCGCGGATCGCAGGGTTTGGCCAGGTAGTCATCGGCGCCCAGCTCCAGGCCGAGGATGCGGTCCAGCGGCTCGCCGCGGGCGGAGAGCATCAGCACGGGCAATTCCGGGTGTTCGCGGCGTAGCCGCTTGAGCAGCTCCAGGCCGCTGCCGTCGGGCAGCATGACGTCGAGCACCACCGCATCCGGGGTCATGCTGGCCAGCAGGGCGCGGGCGCTGTGGGCATCGTGGCAGGCGCTGACCTGAAAACCTTCCTGGCTCAGCCAGCGGCTAAGCAGGTCGCACAGTTCGCTGTCGTCATCGATCAGCAGCAGTTCGCTCATAAACTACTCAGTTGCTCCAGGTGCGCTGGCTGCGGCGTTTGCCACGGGCCAGGGCGCCAAGAATAAAGCCGAGAAAAGCCACCCCGGCACCCAGGGCAAACCATTGTTGCTGTTCGCTGATCAGGCGCTCGGGCGGCTGTGCCTGGGCGGCCTTGAGTTGCAGTTTGAGGCGCTGGTTGTCCTGGCGCAGGCGGGTCAGTTGGGCGTTTTCCTGTTCGGCCTGGCTGCCTTCCAGTTGCGCGCTGAGTTCGCCACGCAGGCGCTCGCTCTCGGCCAGGCGCTGCTCC
The DNA here is from genome assembly GCA_036835505.1 of Pseudomonas sp. GTDB lineage: Bacteria > Pseudomonadota > Gammaproteobacteria > Pseudomonadales > Pseudomonadaceae > Aquipseudomonas. The sequence continues at coordinate 4,164 of DAITLT010000139.1, read as the reverse complement.
AGTTGATCGAGCTGGGCATTCATGGCACGCACCTCGGCGTTGACCACGCTGGTGATCACCGGGGCCGGTGTTTGCTCGGCCATGGCCAGCGGGGCCAACAGGCTGAGACTGACGACGAGAGCAAGCTGGTTGGGGCGCATGGGAACTCCGCTTTCCTGAATTATTATTCTTGTGCTTGGCGAGTCAGGCGGCGTCTTGCCTCAGGGCAGGACTTGCTTGAACGGTTTGACCAGCACGCTGGCATACACGCCGGCGGCCCGGTAGGGGTCGGCGTCGGCCCAGCTTTGTGCGGCGCCGAGGGAGTCGAACTCGGCCACGATCAGGCTGCCGCTGAAGCCGGCGGCGCCGGGATCGTTGCTGTCGATGGCCGGGTGCGGGCCGGCCAGCACCAGGCGGCCTTCGCTCTGCAATTGGCTCAGGCGGGCCAGATGGGCCGGGCGTGCGGCCAGGCGCTGGTCGAGGGAGTTGGCGATGTCGGTGGCGATGATGGCGTAGAGCATGTCAGTCCTTGGAGTCGGTGGGCCCATTGGCCGGTTGTTCGTCATGCAGGTGGCGCGACAGGTAGATGCCCTGGCCCACCAGGAACAGCAGGGTCATGCCCAAGCTGCCGAACACCTTGAAGTCGACCCAGATGCTCTGAAAGGTAAAGGCGACGAACAGGTTGGCGCTGCCGGCAATCAGGAAGAAGGCGATCCAGGCCAGGTTCAGGTTGCGCCACACCGGCGCCGGCAGGCTGATGGCGTGGCCCATCATGCGCTGGATCAGCAGCTTGTCACCGATCCAGTGGCTGCCGGCAAAACCCAGGGCAAACAGCCAGTTGACCACCGGGGCTTTCCATTTCAGGAAGGTTTCGCTGTGGAAGGCCAGGGTCATGCCGCCGAACAGCAAGCAGGCTGCCAGGGTCAGCCATTGGCCTTTCTCCAGACGTTTTTGCACGGCGAACAGGCTGCCGTAGACCACCACCGAACTGGCGATCAGTACGCCAGTGGCGCTGAAAATACCGCCCAGTTCAATGCTCTGGCCGGCGAATTCGACGGTGCGCGGATCCAGCTTGAACACGATGAAAAACAGCAGAAGCGGGATGAAATCGATGAATTGTTTCACGGCAGCAGCCAGGACGAGGATGTGCCGGCATAATAACAAACATCAAACATAGCGAAAGTAGCCTGATGAACGTCGATCTGCACTGCCACAGCACTGCTTCCGACGGCGCCCTAGCGCCGGCGGCAGTGGTGGCGCGCGCCCATGCAAACGGGGTGCAGATGCTGGCCCTGACCGATCACGACACCCTCGAAGGCCTGGATGAAGCCCGCGCCGCGGCCCAGGCGCTGGATATGCACTTTATTAATGGTGTGGAGCTGTCCTGCACCTGGGGCGGGGCGACCATTCATGTCCTGGGCTACGGCTTTGCCAGCGATGCGCCCGGCCTGGTGCAGTCGATCAGTGAGTTGCGTGACGGCCGTTGGCTGCGTGCCGAAGAGATCAGCCAGCGCCTGGCGGCCAAAGGCATGCCCGGTGCGCTGGATGGCGCCCGCGTCGTGCAACAGGAGTTGGGCGACAGCGGCAACGCGCCGGCCCGCCCGCATTTTGCCGAATTTATGGTGCGTGCCGGCTTTGTCCGCGACCGTGCCGAGGCGTTTCGCAAGTGGCTGGGCTCGGGCAAGCTCGGTGACGTCAAGCAGCACTGGCCGAGCCTGGTGCAGGCGGTGAGTACCCTGCGCGAAGCCGGCGCCTGGGTCAGCCTGGCGCACCCCTGGCAGTACGACTTTACGCGCAGCAAGCGCCGGCGCCTGATCGCCGAATATTGCCAGGCCGGCGGTCAGGCCCTGGAAGTGGTGAATGGCATGCAGCCGGCCGAACAGATCGGCGGCTTGGCCATTCTGGCCCGTGAGTTTGCCTTGCTGGCCAGCGTCGGCAGTGACTTTCATGCCCCAGGCGACTGGTCCGAACTGGGCCTGCACCGCCCGCTCCCCGAAGATCTGTCGCCCTTGTGGGCCAGGTTCGCCCATGACCATCCATCACCTGCATGCTGAAGAGGCAACCGACGTGAGCCAATTTTTCCAGATTCATCCGGAAAACCCGCAGGCGCGCCTGATCAAGCAGGCGGTGGAAATCATCAGAAACGGCGGGGTGGTGGTCTACCCCACGGATTCCTCCTATGCCGTTGGTTGCCACATCGGTGACAAGTCGGCGGTCGAGCGCATTCGCCGTTTGCGCCAGCTGGACGATAAACACAACTTCACCCTGGTGTGCAGCGACCTGTCGCAGTTGGGCCTGTTCGCCAAGGTCGATACCGGCGCCTTTCGCCTGCTCAAGGCCCATACGCCGGGGCCTTACACCTTTATCTTGAATGCCACCCGCGAAGTGCCGCGCATGCTCATGCACCCCAAGCGCCGCACCATCGGCTTGCGCGTGCCGAGCCATCCGATTGCCATGGCGCTGCTGGAGCAACTGGGCGAGCCGCTGATGAGCGTCAGCCTGATCATGCCCGGTGACGCCGAGCCGCTGAGCGATCCGTACGAGATGCGTCAGGTGCTCGAACACCATGTCGATTTGATCATCGACGGCGGCTTTGGCGGCCTGGAAGCCTCGACCGTGATCAACCTGGCCGGCGACGAGCCGGAAGTGATCCGTGTCGGTTGTGGTGACCCAGCACCGTTCGCGGCGCAAGCCTGATGAGCGACGCCACGCTTGCGCCTGATCCGGCCAGCGCCCAGCAAGAGTTGCCGTTTGCCCTGGTGTACGGCCAAGCCGTCACCGAGATGCCGCTGGATTTGTATATCCCGCCGGATGCCCTGGAAGTGTTTCTCGAAGCTTTCGAGGGGCCGCTGGACCTGTTGCTGTACCTGATCCGCAAACAGAACATCGATGTGCTGGACATTCCGGTGGCCGAGATCACCCGCCAGTACATGGGTTATGTCGAGCTGATGCAGTCGGTGCGCCTGGAGCTGGCCGCCGAGTACCTGGTGATGGCCGCCATGCTGGCCGAGATCAAATCGCGGATGCTGTTGCCGCGCTCAGCGACAATCGAAGAAGAGGAAGACGACCCGCGTGCCGAACTGATCCGCCGGCTGCAGGAGTACGAGCGCTACAAGGCCGCCGCCGAAGGTATCGACCAGCTGCCGCGGGTTGGTCGCGATCTCAGCGTGCCACGCCTGGAGGCGCCGCAGGCCAAGGCGCGCAAGCTGTTGCCGGAGGTCAGCCTGGAAGAGCTGCTGTTGTCCATGGCAGAGGTGTTGCGGCGTGCCGACATGTTCGAGAGTCACCAGGTCAGCCGCGAGGTGCTGTCGACCCGCGAGCGCATGAGCGAAGTGCTGGAGCGCCTGAAAGGCGGCGCCTTTGTGCCCTTTGTTGCGCTGTTTCTAGCCGAAGAAGGGCGCCTGGGCGTGGTGGTGACCTTTATGGCCGTGCTGGAACTGATCAAAGAGCAGCTGGTGGAACTGGTGCAGAACGAGATCTTTGGCCCCATTCACGTCCGTGCGCGGGCGGAATAATTGACCTGGCGGCCTGGCCGCAGGCAAGCGACTCAAGAGTGCAACGATGAACCTGAACGAACCCCGTGAACTGGCCTCCTTGCTGGAGGCCTTTATGCTTGCCTCGGGCAAGCCGCAGTCGCTTGAGCGCTTCTATGAGCTGTTCGAGGAAGCCGAGCGCCCGGAGCCTGCGGTGTTCAAAAAGGCCCTGACGTTGTTGGGCAAATCCTGCGAGGGCCGTGCCTTTGAGCTGCAGGAGGTGGCCAGCGGCTATCGCCTGCAGGTGCGCGAACGTTACGCGCCCTGGGTCGGGCGGTTGTGGGAGGAGCGTCCGCAGCGCTATTCCCGCGCCATGCTGGAAACCCTGGCGCTGATTGCCTATCGCCAGCCGATCACCCGCGGCGAGATCGAAGACATCCGTGGCGTGGCGGTCAACAGCCAGATCATCAAGACCCTGCAGGAGCGCGAGTGGATTCGCGTGGTCGGCCATCGTGATGTACCGGGCCGACCTGCGATGCTGGCGACCACCAAGGCCTTTCTCGATCACTTCAATCTCAAGGGTCTGGACGACTTGCCGACCCTGGCCGCCTTGCGCGAGCTGGAGCCCGAGCCGCTGCTGGCGTTCGACGAAGACCTGCCGGTGCCCGCCGGCCTGCAGGCGCGTGCCGACGCCGAGCTGGATGCGGACGGC
>DAITLT010000138.1:6434-8316 GCA_036835505.1 Pseudomonas sp. | reverse complement strand
CCGAGGCCGATGACGGCGTTACAGCACTGCCAATGTTGCAGAGTGGCAGTTTCGATTTCCTGGTTACCGACTGGAACATGCCGGGCATGACGGGTATCGACCTGTTGCGCGCGGTGCGTGCCGACGAGCGCCTGAAGCAGTTGCCGGTGTTGATGGTGACCGCGGAAGCCAAGCGCGACCAGATTATCGAGGCGGCGCAGGCTGGGGTGAATGGCTATGTGGTTAAGCCCTTCACTGCTCAGGTGCTGAAAGAGAAGATCGACAAGATCTTTGAGCGGGTTAACGGCTGATGTCGGCCGCGAGGGCGCTATGGAGCATAAAGAACCGCAAATGGGCGATCTAGAGTCGAATCTTAAGACTCACGCTCGTGATTTGCTGGATAGCCTGGAACGAGGCAATTTCGGCGACGCAGTACAAGTCATTCACGATCTCAACAAGGCGCGCGACCAGGGGCTGTATTTCGAGGTCGGCAAGCTGACCCGCGAACTGCATAACTCCATCGTCAACTTTCAGATTGACCTGCATGGCAGCCATGCCGAGGAAGTGTCGCAGATCAGCGATGCCACCGAACGGCTCAATTATGTCGTGCGCATGACCGAGAAAGCGGCCAACCGGACCATGGATCTGGTCGAGGAGAGCGCGCCGCTGGTCAACGACCTGAGCAGCGAGTCCCGCGCCCTGGGTGCCGACTGGGCGCGCTTTATGCGCCGCGAAGTGGGTGCCGACGAGTTTCGCGAACTGGCCAAGCGCATCGAGGTGTTCCTCGAACGCAGCGAACGCGACAGCGGCAAGCTGTCCGGTCACCTCAACGATATTTTGCTCGCCCAGGATTTTCAGGATCTGACCGGGCAGGTGATCAAACGAGTCACTAGTCTGGTCACTGAGGTCGAGCGCAACCTGGTCAAACTGGTGTGCATGGCCTCGCAGATTGACCGCTATACCGGCATTCAGCACGACCACAACGCATTGCGTGCCGAACAAGAACTACAAAAAGAGCCAACCCGGGGTGAAGGTCCGCAGATTCATGCCGATAAGCGTGATGACGTCGTATCCGGTCAGGTCGATGTCGATGATCTGCTATCCAGCCTTGGATTCTAGGGAGCACGCGAATGAGCTTCGGCGCCGATGAAGAGATTCTCCAGGACTTCCTGGTAGAGGCCGGCGAGATTCTTGAGCAATTGTCCGAGCAGTTGGTTGAGCTGGAAAGCCGCCCGGACGATATGAATTTGCTCAATGCGATTTTCCGTGGGTTTCACACCGTCAAAGGCGGCGCCGGCTTTCTTCAGCTCAATGAGCTGGTGGAGTGCTGCCACATTGCCGAAAACGTGTTCGACATTTTGCGCAAGGGTTCGCGGCGGGTTGACTCCGAGCTGATGGACGTAGTGCTGGAGGCCCTGGATGCGGTCAACGGCATGTTTAGCGAAGTGCGCGAGCGCGTCGAGCTGACCCCTGCTACTCCGCAACTGCTGGCCGCCTTGGCGCGCCTGGCCGAGCCGGCCTCGGCCGACGAGGTGGCGGCCGCCGCGCCTGCGGTCCCAGCCCCAGCACCGGCACCGGTAGCAGCGCCAATAGCTGAGCCTGAGGCGAGCAGCGAAGAGGATATTACTGACAGCGAGTTCGAGCAGTTGCTCGATGCCCTGGCTGAGCCTACGGCGGTTGCCGCTGCGCCAGTGCCTGCGGCAGCAGCGGATGAGATCACCGATGATGAGTTCGAGGCCCTGCTTGATCAGTTGCATGGCAAGGGGCCGGTTGCTCCGGCGGCCGAGCCTGCGCCTAGTGCGCCGGTAGCGGCAGCTGCCCCGGCGGCGGGCGATGAAATCACCGATGACGAGTTTGAAGCCCTGCTCGATCAACTGCACGGCAAAGGCCAGTTCGCCGCCGA
>DAITLT010000138.1:0-6424 GCA_036835505.1 Pseudomonas sp. | reverse complement strand
CGCGCCGGCTGCGCCCGCCACGCCCAGTGCCGCGGCGGGTGCCGGCGACAATATCACCGACGATGAGTTTGAAGCCCTGCTTGATCAGTTGCACGGCAAGGGCAAGTTTGTCGAGCCTGCTGCACCTGCACCTGCAGCCGCTGCGGCTGCCGTGGCGGCCAGTACCCCAGCGGCCAAGCCCGTACCTGCTCCAGCGCCAGCGCCATCCCCGGCGCCGGTAGCGCCCAGGGCGGCGCCAGCCGCCGCGGACAAGCCCGCGGCCAGTGAAGCAGAAACCACCGTACGAGTGGATACCGCGCGCCTCGACGAAATCATGAACATGGTCGGCGAGCTGGTGCTGGTGCGTAACCGCCTGGTGCGCCTGGGCTCCAATAGCGGCGACGAGGCGATGGCCAAGGCCGTGTCCAACCTGGATGTGGTGACTGCGGATCTGCAAACCGCGGTGATGAAAACCCGCATGCAGCCGATCAAGAAAGTTTTCGGGCGTTTCCCGCGTTTGGTTCGCGACCTGGCGCGCAGCCTGAAAAAAGAAATCAACCTGGAGCTGGTCGGCGAAGAGACCGATCTCGACAAGAACCTGGTGGAGGCCCTGGCCGATCCACTGGTTCACTTGGTGCGCAACTCGGTTGACCATGGCATCGAGTCGCCCGAGCAGCGCGAGGCCAACGGCAAGAGTCGCAGCGGCAAAATTGTCCTGGCGGCCCAGCAGGAAGGTGATCACATCCTGCTGTCGATTTCCGATGACGGCAACGGCATGGACCCAGATGTGTTGCGCGCCAAGGCCGTCGAGAAAGGCGTGCTGGATCGCGATGCGGCAGACCGTTTGAGCGAGGCCGAGTGCTACAACCTGATTTTTGCGCCGGGCTTCTCGACCAAGGCCGAGATCTCCGATGTGTCCGGTCGTGGCGTGGGCATGGACGTGGTGAAAACCAAGATTTCCCAGCTCAACGGCATCATCAACATCTATTCGGCCAAGGGTCAGGGCACCAAGATTGTCATCAAGGTGCCCCTGACCCTGGCGATCATGCCGACCTTGATGGTGATGCTTGGGGATCAGGCGTTTGCCTTCCCGCTGGTCAACGTCAATGAGATTTTCCACCTCGACCTGTCGCGCACCAATGTGGTCGATGGCCAGGAAGTGGTTATCGTGCGCGACAAGGCCTTGCCGCTGTTTTACCTCAAGCGTTGGCTGATTCATTCGGCGGCGTACGAGGAGCAGGGTGAGGGCCATGTGGTGATTCTGTCCGTGGGCACTCAACGCATCGGCTTTGTCGTCGATCAACTGGTTGGCCAGGAAGAAGTGGTAATTAAACCCTTGGGGAAAATGCTGCAGGGCACTCCAGGTATGTCCGGCGCCACTATTACCGGAGATGGGCGGATTGCCCTGATCCTCGATGTGCCGAGCATGCTCAAGCGTTACGCGCGTCGCGTCTGATTTTCTGGTGCGTGAGTCAATTGACCGCGCGCCTGCTTAGGAGTGTGTATGGCTGTTAAGGTCCTGGTGGTGGACGATTCCGGTTTCTTCCGCCGCCGCGTTTCTGAAATTCTATCTGCCGACTCGAATATCCAAGTGGTAGGCACTGCCACCAATGGCCGTGAAGCCATTGATCAGGCCCTGGCGTTGAAGCCGGATGTGATCACCATGGACTATGAAATGCCCATGATGGATGGCATTACCGCGGTGCGAAACATCATGCAGCGCTGTCCGACGCCGGTGTTGATGTTCTCCTCGCTGACCCACGAGGGCGCGCGGGTGACCCTCGACGCCCTGGATGCCGGTGCGGTGGACTTCCTGCCGAAGAACTTTGAGGACATCTCGCGTAACCCGGAGAAGGTTAAGCAGATGCTCTGCGAGAAGGTTCACAGTATTGCCCGCAGCAATCGCCGTGTGGGCGCCCTGGCGCCGCCACCTGCGCCGAGTGCGCCGGCCCATACGCCGAGTGTCTCGCCGCGCCCGACCACGGCGCCGTCCAGCAGCCCGGCTCCGGCTGCCGCCCCTGCAGCGCTCAAGCGCAAGTCCTATCGACTGGTGGCAATTGGCACCTCCACCGGTGGCCCGGTCGCGCTGCAGCGGGTTTTGACTCAGTTGCCGGGCAACTTTCCGGCCCCGATCGTATTGATCCAGCATATGCCGGCGGCCTTTACCAAGGCCTTTGCCGAGCGCCTCGACAAGCTCTGTCGGATCTCCGTCAAAGAAGCCGAAGATGGTGATGTGCTGCGTCCCGGCTTGGCCTTGCTGGCCCCCGGCGGCAAGCAGATGATGGTCGATCCCCGTGGCGTGGTGAAAATTCTGCCGGGCGATGAGCGCCTCAACTACAAGCCTTGCGTGGACATCACCTTCGGTTCGGCGGCCAAGTCCTTTGCCGACAAGGTGCTGGCCGTGGTGCTCACCGGCATGGGCGCCGATGGTCGCGAGGGCGCACGCCTGCTCAAGCAGGGCGGCAGCCAGGTGTGGGCTCAGGATGAGGCGAGTTGCGTGATTTATGGTATGCCGATGGCGATCGTCAAGGCCAACCTGGCCGACGCCGTCTACAGCTTGGATGACATCGGCAGGCACCTGGCGGAGGCCTGCCTCTGATGGATGTGCTGAGCCTTATCGGGGTAATTCTTGCGTTTGTCGCCATCCTCGGCGGCAACTACCTCGAAGGCGGCCATGTCGGTGCTCTGCTCAATGGCCCGGCGGCGTTGATCGTGTTGGGCGGCACCCTGGGGGCGGCGTTTTTGCAGACGCCATTGCAGGTGCTCAAGCGCTCCGGGGTGGTGATCCGCTGGATTTTCCTGCCTCCGGCGATCGACCTTGGCGGCGGCATCGCACGGGTGGTTGGCTGGAGCATGACGGCGCGCAAGGAGGGCCTGCTGGGCCTTGAGCCGCTGGCCGATATTGAGCCGGATAACTACGCGCGCAAAGGCTTGCAACTGCTGGTCGATGGCGCCGAGCCGGAAGCCATTCGCAGCATCCTCGAAGTTGACCTGTACACCCAGGAGGGTCGTGACATCCAGGCCGCCAAGGTGTTCGAGAGCATGGGCGGTTACGCCCCGACCATCGGCATTATCGGCGCCGTGATGGGCCTGATTCATGTGATGGGCAATCTGGCCGATCCCAGCAAACTGGGCAGTGGCATCGCGGTGGCGTTCGTGGCCACTATTTACGGCGTGGGTTTTGCCAACCTCTTGTTGCTGCCGATTGCCAACAAGATCAAGGCCATTGCCATGCGTCAGTCGCGCTATCGGGAGATGTTGCTGGAAGGCATTCTGTCGATTGCCGAAGGCGAGAACCCGCGCTCCATCGAATTGAAGCTGCAAGGCTTTATGGACTGATCATGGCCCGCCGGCGCCATCAAGAAGAACATGAAAACCATGAGCGTTGGCTAGTCTCCTATGCCGACTTCATTACCCTGTTGTTCGCCTTTTTTGTGGTGATGTATTCGATCTCCTCGCTCAACGAGGGCAAGTACAAGGTCCTCTCGGACAGCCTGACCGGGGTGTTCAATCAGCCCGACCGAGCCATCAAGCCGATCCCGATCGGCGAGGAGCGGCCGCGCACAACCATGCCCGAGGCGTCCCAGGTCGAGGAGTCGCCGCCCAGTGAGGCGCCGGTCGACCCGCTGGAGGACATTGCTCAGGGCATGCGCGATGCCTTTGGCGACATGATCCTGAGCGACCAGATGACCGTGCGCGGCAATGAGCTGTGGGTGGAGATCGAACTCAACTCCAGTTTGCTGTTCCCCAGTGGCGACGCCATTCCGACCGATCGGGCCTTTGTGATCATCGAAAAGATCGCCAAAATCCTGGCGCCCTATGAGAACCCGGTGCATATCGAAGGCTTTACCGACAACCTGCCCATCAACACCCCGCAGTTCCCCAGCAATTGGGAGCTGTCGACGGCGCGGGCGGCCAGTATCGTGCGCATGCTGGCCATGGATGGGGTCAGTCCGGGGCGCTTGGCCGCGGTGGGTTATGGCGAATTCCAGCCCCTGGCGGATAACGCCACGGCTGAAGGGCGCACCCGTAATCGGCGGGTGGTGTTGGTGGTCTCGCGCAACCTGGATGTGCGCCGCAGTATCAGTGGCGTGGGCAGTGCCAATGCGCAGCCCGATGGCGCCCTGCGGCGAGCTGGCATGCAACCTGCACCGCAGCCTGCAGCAGTGGCTCCGCCAGCGGATGCCGTCAATTCCCAGTCGCCTGCCCGATGAGGCCGGCGCCAGATCTCGGTGCGCCTCTGGGCCTGCCGGGAGGACAGAAACCATGAGAGTCTGGGCAGTCGCCAATCAAAAAGGTGGAGTCGGCAAAACCACCACATCCATCGCCCTGGCCGGCTTGCTGGCCGATGCCGGCAAGCGGGTGGTGGTGGTCGATCTCGATCCCCATGGGTCCATGACCAGCTATTTTGGTCAGGACCCGGATTCCCTGGAGCACAGCGCCTACGATCTGTTCCTGCATCAGGGCAGCGTGCCGCAAGGCTTGCCGCAGCGCTTGTTGCTACCGACCAGTCATGAGCGCATCAAGCTCTTGCCGGCGAGCACCGCACTGGCCACATTGGAACGCCAGTCGCCGGGGCAGAGCGGCCTGGGCCTGGTGATTGCCAAGAGTCTGGCGCAACTGTGGGGCGATTTTGATCATGCGCTGATCGACAGCCCGCCTCTGCTGGGGATTCTGATGGTCAATGCCCTGGCCGCCAGCCAGCAGTTGGTGATTCCGGTGCAGACCGAATTTCTCGCGGTTAAAGGCCTGGAGCGGATGGTCAGCACCCTGGCGATGATCAATCGCTCGCGCAAGCAGGCGCTGCCCTATCTGATCGTGCCGACCCTGTTCGATCGGCGCACCCAGGCCTCCATGAGCACCTTGCGGGCGTTGCGCAATGGTTATCCCGAACAGCTCTGGCCGGCCTATATTCCGGTCGATACGCGCCTGCGCGATGCCAGTCGCGCGGGCCTTACGCCGTCACAGTTCGACCCCAACTGCCGCGCCGTGCTGGCGTATCGGGCCTTGCTCAAACACCTGCTGTCCTTGCAGCCGACGGCGCAGGTAGCTTGATATGCTGGCCTATGCTCAACAACAGTGCTCAAGTCGCGGCGCAGGTTGGCCGATAGGCTGTAAAGGCTGTTCTCACGGAAAAGCGTTATGAGTCGGGTTACCACTGCCACACGTCCACAACTGGCTTTGCAGTCCTACCTGGATGCGTTGTTGCAGGAGGCTGCCGCCGAATTGGCCGACAGCGTCAGCCTGGATGAGTTTGAAACCGCCGTGCTCGAAGAGCAGGTGCGTGATGCCCGCCTGCTGGCGCCGCGTGAGGTTGAAGTTAAGGTTGAAGTGTCGCCGGTCGTGGTGCCGCGGGTTGCACCTGTCGTGCTCCCAGAGGTTGTACTGCCCGCGCCTGTCGCGGCCGTTGCCGTCGAGCCGCCAGCCGCGGCGCTCGCATTTGACGGCCAGCCGAGTTGGGCCGCCGAGCCGTTCGAGTGTTTGCTGTTTGATGTGGCGGGCCTGACCCTGGCCGTGCCCCTGGTGTGCCTGGGCACCATCTACCCCTTGCATGATCAGGAGTTGACCCCGCTATTTGGCCAGCCGGACTGGTTTCTTGGCATCCTGCCGTCCCAGTCCGGCAACCTCAAGGTGCTGGACACTGCGCGTTGGGTGATGCCGGATCGCTATCGCGATGATTTTCGTCAGGGCCTACAGTATGTGATCTCGGTGCAGGGCTATGAGTGGGGGCTGGCGGTGCATCAGGTCAGTCGCTCGATTCGCCTGGACCCCAGCGAGGTCAAGTGGCGCAGCCAGCGTACTCAGCGACCCTGGCTGGCCGGCACGGTGATCGAGCACATGTGCGCCTTGCTGGATGTGGCTGCGCTGGCCGAGCTGATTGCCAGCGGTGCGGCCAAGCGCCTGGTCAACGGCCAGGTGCATTAGTAGATTGGGGCGCCTCGCCGTGCGAGGCTCTATAGTAATGACAGCGGGGAGCACCCGCTTACGCCGCCGAAGGCGGTTCTTGATGAGGCTGGGAACATGAAGAAAAGCTCCGCACAAGGTTCTGAAGATCCCATTCTGCAGTGGGTGACCTTTCGCCTGGACAACGAAACCTACGGCATCAACGTGATGCAGGTGCAGGAGGTGCTGCGCTACACCGAGATCGCCCCGGTGCCCGGCGCCCCCAGTTATGTGCTGGGGATCATCAACCTGCGCGGCAATGTGGTGACCGTGATCGATACTCGCCAGCGCTTTGGCCTGGACTCGGCGCCGGTGACCGACAACACCCGGATCGTGATCATCGAAGCCGACAAACAAGTGGTCGGCATTCTGGTCGACAGCGTGGCGGAAGTGGTTTATCTGCGTCAGTCGGAAGTGGAGACCGCACCTAACGTCGGCAACGACGAGTCGGCCAAGTTTATCCAGGGCGTGTGCAACAAGAACGGCGAGCTGCTGATTCTGG
>DAITLT010000137.1:2802-8336 GCA_036835505.1 Pseudomonas sp. | reverse complement strand
GCGCCAGGCGCAGCTTGGTGCCGACGCCGTCGGTGCCGCTGACCAGCACCGGCTGCTTGTAGCCGGCCGGGATCTCGCACAGGGCGCCGAAGCCGCCCAGGCCACCCATGACTTCCGGGCGTGCGGTGCGCTTGGCAACGCCCTTGATGCGTTCGACCAGGGCTTCGCCGGCGTCGATGTCTACACCGGCGTCCTTGTAGCTGATGGAGGGTTGCTTGCTCATGGGTTCAGGCCTTTAAAGGGGAATTCGAGGGGCGACCGGGGGGGCTGCGCGCGCCGGTCTGCGAAGGCGCGCGATTTTATCAGGCTTGAACGCCAGCGGCCATCTGCGCATGCTCGCCGGCCATCGCCACGGGCGCCAGCCAGGGCTGCGTGGCGCTATTGCCCATTGCCGAGCTGGGGGCGGCTGTTTAAGGTATAGCCAGTCTTTTTGCCTTCACCTCGTACGAGAAACCGATGCGCTCGATTGCCCGCTTGTTTGCCAGTTGTCTGTTGTGTTTAAGCCTGCCGCTCGCGGCCGAGACCCTGAGCAACCTGTATCAGGTGCGTGAGGTGGTTAGCAGCCAGCAGCCAGGCGAGCGCGATGCGGCGCTGAGCCGGGCCCTGGATACCCTGGTGCTGCGCCTGACCGGCGATCCGGCCGCCCTGCAGAACCCGGCCGTGGTCGAGTTGCGCAAGAGCCCGCAACAACTGATCAGCCAGTATGCCTATCAAAGCGGCCCACCCCAGGTGTTGCAGGTGGATTTCGACCCGCTGAGCAGTGAGCAGCATCTGCGTCAGGCCGGCTTGCCTTTGTGGGGCGCCAACCGCCCGGCGATTCTGGCCTGGTGGCTGCATAACGGCAGTGATGGCAGCAGCCTGGTCGGTGATGCCCAGGCTGGCGCGCCGCTGTTGCGTGCTGCGGCCCAGCAGCGCGGCCTGCCGCTGCGCTTGCCGCTGGCGGATCTGGATGAGCAATTGCTGGTCAGCCCCGAAAATCTTTCGGCCAACCCGCCGGCGGCCTTGCTGCAGGCCTCGACCCGCTACGGCGCCGACGCCTTGCTGACCGTGCAGACTCGCGAGGCCGACGGCCAGTGGCAGGCGCAGTGGCAGTTGTGGCTGGGCGATAGTCGCGAGCAGGGCACGGCCCAGGGCGTGGATCAGGCGGCCCTGGCCGATGCTGTATTGCTGGCGGTTAGTCAGCGTCTGGCGCCGCGTTTTGTCAGTCGTCCGGGCGCCGCCCAGGGCCTGCAACTGGAGGTGCAGGGCGCCAATCTGGCGCGTTACGCCGAGCTGCAGCGCCTGCTTGAGCCGTTTGCCGCGCGCCTGCAGTGGGCCAAGGGCGATCGTCTGGGCTTTCGCCTGAATGCCAGCCCCGAGCAACTACGCGCCCAACTGGCCTTGGCGCGCTTGCAGGAAGGCAGCGTTGCCACCGATGCTGCCCCGGTCGCGGCGACACCGACCGCGGGCGGTGTACCCTTGCAGTTTCACTGGTAATCCCTCGGGTGCGCCGCTTCAGTTCCTTGGAGCTGCAGTATCCGGCTGATTTGTATAGACTTTCCCCCTCCTATAAAGAGTCTTGCGGCGGCTTTGCGAAGCCGCCCCGCCGGTTATGATCCCGATCCAACTGCCTTTGGGGGTGCGTCTGCGTGATGACGCCACCTTCGCCAACTATTACCCCGGCGCCAACGCGGCGGCCCTCGGCTATGTCGAGCGCTTGTGCGAGGCCGACGCGGGCTGGACCGAGAGCCTGATCTACCTGTGGGGCGGCGAGGGCGTGGGCTGCAGCCATTTGCTTCAGGCCGCCTGTTTGCGTTTCGAGCAGCGCGGCGAGCCGGCGGTGTACCTGCCGCTGCGTGAAGTGGCGGACTACGGTCCGGCGCTGCTCGATAACCTGGAGCAGTGCGAGCTGGTCTGCCTGGATGATCTGGATGCGGTGGCGGGGCGGAGCGACTGGGAAGAGGCGCTGTTTCACCTGTTCAATCGCCTGCGTGACAGTGGCCGACGGCTGTTGCTGGCGGCCAACTGTTCGCCCAGAGAATTACCGCTCGGCCTGGCGGATTTGCAATCGCGCCTGACCCTGGCGCTGGTGTTTCAATTGCAGTCGTTGTCCGATGAAGATAAATTGCGCGCCTTGCAGTTGCGTGCCTCGCGCCGCGGCCTGCAACTCTCGGATGAGGTCGGGCGGTTTATCCTGACCCGCGGCAGCCGCAGCATGAGCGCCCTGTTCGAGCTGCTCGAGCGCCTCGATCAGGCGTCGTTGCAGGCCCAGCGTCGGCTAACCATTCCCTTCCTCAAGGCCACCCTCGGCTGGTAACCGCGGCCCCGGCGTGCGCTGGGGCTTTATGCCCGGTCAGCATTCACCGGCTTGGATGCGGTTGTACTGAAAGCGCCAGCGGGTGTACAGCAGTGCGGCGCAGAACAGGCTGACGCTAAGCAGCACCTCGATCCAGCCCAGCAGGCTGCGCGCCGGGTCGAAGGCGGCCAGCACCCCCTTGATAAAGTACAGATTGACCACGAAACAGGTCCAGGCATAGGTGCGCGCATGGCCCAGCAGCAGGCCGGGGGCTAGCAGCAGCAGTGGCGCCAGCTCAATCGCCATGATCACTTCGGTACGTGCGCCATGCAGGTCGGCGAACGCCAGATTCCACACCACCAGCAGTACGGCCAGGGCGCAGAAGCTGAACAGACTGATGGCCCGGCTGAGGCGCAGGCGCGGCTCCAGCCAGGCGATGGCGGGCAGCGGTTTGGCGGTTTTAGCCACGGCGGTTCTCCAATTGCTCGGCCAGTTTCGCCAGGCGCAGGCCCAGGGCACGGCACAGGGCGGTTTCGTCGGCATCCAGGGCGCGCTTGCCGTCGGCGCCGGCGTGGTGGCTGGGGCCGTAAGGGGTGCCGCCGCCACGGGTGTTGAGCAGTGCGCCTTCGCTGTAGGGCAGGCCGCTGATCAGCATGCCGTGGTGCAGCAATGGCAAGAGCATCGACAGCAAGGTGCTTTCCTGGCCGCCGTGCAGGCTGGCGGTGCTGGTGAACACGCCGGCCGGTTTGCCGACCAGGCCGCCGGTGAGCCACAGGTTGCTGCTGCCATCGAGAAAGTGCTTGAGCGGCGCGGCCATGTTGCCAAAGCGGGTCGGGCTGCCCAGGGCCAGGCCGGCGCAGTGCTGCAGGTCATCCAGGCTGGCATAGGGGGCGCCCTCGGGCGGAATCTGCGGGGCGACTTGCGCGCATTCGCTGGAGACTGCCGGCACCGTGCGCAGGCGCGCCTCCAGGCCGCCCAGCTCGACACCGCGGGCGATCTGCCGGGCCATTTCGGCGGTGGCGCCATGCCGGCTGTAATACAGCACGAGGATGTAGGGCGCGCTCACGGCAGCAGCTCGAGGAGTTTTTCGGTCGGCCGGCCGATCACCGCGCGGTTGCCGACAATCAGAATCGGCCGTTCGATCAATTTCGGCTGAGCGGCCATGGCGCTGAGCAACTGCTCTTCGCTGAGGCTGCTGTCGGCCAGGTTGAGGGCGCTGTATTGCTCTTCGCCGCTGCGCAGCAATTGTCGCGCCGGCAGGCCGAGCTTGCGCAGCAGCTCGCGCAGTTGCTCGACGCTGGGCGGGGTTTCCAGGTAATGCACAATGGTTGGCGTCAGGCCGCGGGCTTCGAGCTGCGCCAGGGCGGCGCGGGATTTTGAGCAGCGCGGGTTGTGATAGAGCGTCAGGTCGGTCATTTGCAGGTCGCATCTTGCCAGGTGAGGCGGCTATTCTAACCGCGTCTGCGCGCCTGCCGGCATCTTGTCTGGCCGGGCCTGCACAGTTGGCCGCAACGGCCTTACCCAGCAAGGAGATGGCATGCGCCAGCGGCTGCACACGGTTGTCGATTTTTGGCGTTTTCTGCTGCAGCGCTTTCTGGCTGATCGCGGCATCAGCAGCGCCGCCGCCCTGACCTACACCACCCTGTTTGCCGTGGTGCCGATGATGACCGTGACCTTCGCCATGCTTTCGGCGGTGCCGGCATTCCAGGGGGTTGGCGAGCAGATTCAGCGTTTTGTCTTTCGCACCTTTGTGCCCTCGGCCGGCGCGGCAGTGCAGGAATACCTGTGGGCCTTTACCGCCCAGGCGCGGCAGCTGACCTGGGTCGGCGTGCTGTTGCTGGCGGTCACCGCGGTGATGATGCTGATGACCATCGAGCAGGCCTTCAACACCATTTGGCGGGTGCGCAAGAGCCGTCGCGGGCTGTCCAGCTTCCTGCTCTATTGGGCCATTCTCAGCCTCGGCCCGCTGTTGCTGGGCAGCGGCTTTTTGATCAGCACCTACCTGACCTCAACCTCATTGCTGACCGGCCCCGACGCCCTGGTGGAGGCCAAGACGTTGCTGCGCTTTACCCCGCTGTTGTTCAGTGTGGCGGCGTTTACCCTGATTTACGTAGCGGTGCCCAATGCGCGGGTGCCGTTTAAACATGCGCTGATCGGCGGGGTGTTCACGGCCAGCCTGTTTGAGGTGGCCAAGGCGATTTTCGGCCTGTATGTGGCGATGTTCCCCGGCTATCAACTGATCTATGGCGCCTTTGCCACGGTGCCGCTGTTTCTTCTGTGGCTGTACCTGTCCTGGTTGATCGTGCTGTTTGGTGCCGAGC
Source organism: Pseudomonas sp. (assembly GCA_036835505.1). Classification (GTDB taxonomy): domain Bacteria; phylum Pseudomonadota; class Gammaproteobacteria; order Pseudomonadales; family Pseudomonadaceae; genus Aquipseudomonas. The sequence goes on along the minus strand of DAITLT010000137.1, from coordinate 3,740 downwards.
TGGTGTGCAACCTGTCGACGCCCCATCACTGGCGGCGGCGCGGCCTGCCGCGATTGTTGGTGTTGCTCGGCGTGCTGCGGGTGTTCCACCAGTGTCAGCAATCCGGCCAGGTGGTCCGCCATGGCGATGTGCAGCAGGCGGGCTGGCAGTTGCCGGGTGACGAGTGGGGCGAGGTGCTGGCGTTTCTGCAAGCTCAGCAATTGATCTGCATGGCCGGCAGCGATGCTTGGGTGCTGTCCCGCGATCTTTCCAGCTACAGCCTGTATCAGTTGATCAGTCACAGCCCCTGGCCGCTGCCGCGCCTGGAGCAGTTGCCGGCGCAGCTTGATGAAGCCTGGTATGCGGATCTGCGCGAGGCCTTGAGCCATCTTTATGCCCAGGAGTCGCAGCTGTTCAGCGCCAGCCTGGCACAGTGGTTGCGCACGGCGCAGCCGTGAACGGCTGGCGCTGTTGCCAGGTCAAGCCAGGCGCAGCGGGTAGCGCGAGACCGATGGCGTACTCAGGTTGCAGGCTGGCAGTGGCAGGTTGGCCTGGTTGTTGACGTTGGCCAGTTGCAGCCAGAGGTTTTCGCCTTCGCCAAACTGGCCATTGTTCAGCCACAGACCGTGGTGCCAGCCATTGCCTGGTTCCGGCGTGCTTTGCAGCACCCCAGGATGGGTTTGTGCGCTGGGCGCGCGGCGCAGCCATGCCGGGCGTGGCAGGCCCTTGAGGTAACGCAGGCCGAGGTGCAGACCGGCGGCATTCTGGTGGCGCCAGCGCACCAGTGCCAGGGTCGGGGTGCCGCTGTCGGCGAGCACCAGCACCAACTGGCCGACAGGCAGGTGAGCGCCTTGATCGCTATTGCACACCACGCAGGCGCCGCCGGCGCTGGCATCGAGCATCTGGGTGGCGCACTGCGCAGGGCGCTTCTCCAGTAACTGGGCGTGAATGTCATTCAG
>DAITLT010000137.1:0-2754 GCA_036835505.1 Pseudomonas sp. | reverse complement strand
CCCGCTGCAGCAGCTCGCGTTCGGCGGGGCTTTGCAGCGGTGCGGGATCGTGCAGCGCCACCAGCACGGCGCCCAGCTCCAGGCGCCGGAGCTGGCTGGCATCGCCTTGCGGGAGTTGTTCGTAGCTCAGGCAGGCCTGGGAGGCGCCGAGATCGACAATCGGCCCCTCTGCGTCCTCCTCATCATCCCAGGGCAGCAGGCGCGCCAGGTCGGCCAGGGGGGCGAGGGCGCCGAACAGCAGCGGGCTTTCGCCTTCGGCCAGATGGAAGGGGTTGCTCAGGGCCAGGATCAGCGCCTGCTGGTACAGGCCGCGCAGGGTGCAGGCCGGCGCGGGCAGGAAGGCGGCCGAGATATGTTCGTCCAGGCATTGCTGGTGCTCGCCGATCCAGTACAGCAGGTGGCTGTCGCGCCACAGGCTGGGCGGCGGCTCCTGATAGAGCTGGTAATGGCGCAGCAGGCTTTGTGCAAGGAAGTGCTGGGCCATATACAGACACCAGGCCAGGTGCGGGCGCGATGGTTGGCGGCCCTGGAGGATTTGCAACAGCAGGCGCTTGAAGCCCACGGCCAGCTCGCTGCACAGGCGTACAAACAGGCTCGGCGGGGCCCGATGATCGACATAGTGGCTGGCGTAGTGCCGATAAGCATCGCTGAAGCTTTGCAGGGCGCGCTGTCTTTCAAGTAAGGTCATGGCGCTGCGATTGAGGCGAAACAGTAGGCTTAGCACCTCCTGCAAGGCACTCTCGTGGTCAAGCAGGCGGGCGCCGGCCAGGCGTTCGTTGAGATCGGCCAGCGAGGCCGCCTGCTCATCGAGGATGTCGGGCACTTCCAGGCGCAAGGCATCCAGCGTCATATCAACCCTGCGAGGATCGACAGCATGGGAATGCAACTCCATTGGTTCAAGGGGCGAATGCTCATAGGGGGCCTGGCGGCGTTATTGCTAGCCGGCTGCAGCGCCGATTACGGCGTTGATCAACATGGTAGAAAGGTAACGGCTGAAAGTCTTGAAGGCCAGTGGTTGCTGATTAATTACTGGGCGACCTGGTGTGCGCCGTGCCGTGCCGAAATCGGCGAGTTCAATCAGTTGGCCGCGCAGCTCAAGGGCCAGCCGGTTAGCGTGCTGGGCGTCAATTTCGACGGTTTGCAAGGTGCCGAGCTGAGCAAGGCCAGTGCGCAATTGGGCATCGACTACCGGGTGTTGGCCCAGGACCCGGCGCCGCACTGGCAATTACCCCGCAGCGCAGCGCTGCCGGCCACCTATATCGTCGGCCCGGATGGCGTGTTGCGCGAGCGCCTGCTCGGTGAGCAGACGGCGGCCGGCCTGCAGGCCCGCCTGGCGCAAATTCGTGCGGGCGAGTAGTGGGCGGTGAGTGGGTAGTGGTAAGTGGTGAGTGGGTAGTGGTGAGTGGTGAGTGGGAAGTGGCCGGTTGATTAGTCGTTGGCGCCGGGGTCGGCGGCGAGGCGGCCGGCGTGGTGTTGCAGGCTTTGGATAAACTCCAGCTGCAACTCCGGATCATTGCGAGTCAGCTCGATCAGGCTTTGCTCCAGTTCACTGGCTTCTTCTTCCAGGCCCAGTGCGGCGAGGCGCTTGACCCGGTGTACCCATTCGCTGACACCGCTGCCTTCCAGATCGTCGTAGATCAGCCTGTGAGCTTCCACCAGCTTGCCGCGCAATGCCCGGCTGACGGCCAGGCTGGCTTCGGCCTGAGCACCATCCTGAGGGTCGCTGACCTTGAGCTGCAGGGTGCCAACCTTGCTGATTCCGGCTTGATCGGCAAATGGGCTGTCGAGCAGGTTGAGGCGCAGCATGCCCTTGTTGTCGGTGCTTAATTCGTAGCTGTGCGGGCCGGCCTTGACCGTGACGTTGCGTTCGCTCCAGGGCAGGCTGGTGTGCTCGGTGCGCCGCTGCACTTGTTGCTCATCAATGGCCGCCAGGTTTTGTTGCGAGCGACCATGGGATTCGACGTTGATAAACGGGTTGAGGCCGGCAAAGCCGTAGTCGAACCAGCCCTTGGTGGCGCTGTCCGGGACGTTGCCGAAGGCCAGGATGTTGGCGACGTTGGCGCCCACCCCGGCCACCACGGCGACGGCGCCGAGGGGGATTTCATACAGCTTGCGCCAGGCCTGGTAGGGGGTGTAGCGCTCATAGTGGCGGCTAACCTCGAACTCGGTGACGTCGAAGGTCTTCTGCTCCAGGATGCGCACGCGGCGCTGCGGCAGCTCGAGAACCTTGGGTTCGCCGACCTCGATCTGCAGGCTGTGGGCGAGCAGTTTGCGCTCGACGCGCGCCTCATGCTCGCTGCGTTGCGACAACTGGTTGGCGCAGCCGCTGAGCAGCAAGGCGCCACCGAGGGTGGCGACGATGGGCAGATTGGCTCGGCTGGACATGACGCCTCGATCAGCCGCGAATGCGGGCTTGCAGGAAGGCCAGCACATCGGCAGCCGGAATCGCCTGCGCCTCGGTCTCGCGGCGGCTCTTGTACTCCAGGTTGCCCTCGGCCAGACCGCGGTCGCTGATAACGATGCGGTGCGGGATGCCGATCAGCTCCATGTCGGCAAACTTGATGCCGGGGCTGGTCTTCTTGTCGCGGTCGTCCAGCAGCACTTCAAAGCCCGCGGCGGTCAACTCGGCATACAGCTTGTCGGTCGCCTCACGCACCACCTCGGTTTCATAGCGCAGCGGCACCAGGGCGATCTGGAACGGCGCCAGGGTGTCGTTCCAGAGGATGCCGCGCTCGTCGAAGTTCTGCTCGATGG
>DAITLT010000136.1:0-8362 GCA_036835505.1 Pseudomonas sp. | reverse complement strand
TCGTCGTGCTCGGCCTGGGAGAACAGGTCCATGGCGATCCAGTCCGGATCGGTCTGACCATCGCACACCACCAGGATTTCCGACGGCCCGGCGATCATGTCGATGCCGACCTTGCCGAACACGTGACGCTTGGCGGTGGCCACGTAGATGTTGCCGGGGCCGACGATCTTGTCCACCGGCGGCACGCTCTCGGTGCCATAGGCCAGGGCCGCCACGGCCTGAGCGCCACCGATGGTAAACACCCGATCGACCCCGGCGATGCAGGCGGCGGCGAGGACCATTTCATTGATTTCGCCACGCGGGGTCGGCACCACCATGACCACTTCGGCGACGCCGGCGACCTTGGCCGGAATGGCGTTCATCAGCACCGAGGACGGATAGGTGGCCTTGCCACCTGGCACATACAGGCCGGCGCGATCCAGTGGCGTGACCTGCTGGCCAAGCACCGTGCCGTCGGCCTCGGTGTAGCTCCAGGAGTCCTGCTTCTGCCGCTCGTGGTACAGGCGTACGCGCTCGGCGGCTTTTTCCAGGGCTTCGCGCTGGGCCGGACTGATCCGCGTCAGGGCCAGTTCCAGGCGCTCGCGCGGCAGGATCAGGTCGGCCATGCTGGCCACTTGCAGGCCATCGAAGCGCTGAGTCAGCTCGACCAGGGCGGCGTCACCGCGTTCGCGCACGGCCTGAATGATCTCCAGCACGCGCTGGTTGACCGCGTCGTCGGACACGCTTTCCCAGCTCAGCAGATGGTCCAGATGCTGGGCGAAATCGGCATCGGCAGCGTTGAGTCGGGCAATAGCGATAGGTGCGGTCATAGCGGGCCTCATAAATTGGCAAATGCTCGGGCGCCCATAGAGTAACGGCCACTCCGCGCGGGCACCTGAGAATTTTGGCTATAACGCGGATAGACCAGGCCGCACGGTGGCGGCCATCAGAGTCAGGCGCGATGTCGCGACTCGACCGCCTCACGCAAGGTGTCGATCAGTGCCTGGATGCGCGCGTGCTGCATCTTCATCGACGCCTTGTTGACGATCAGCCGCGAGCTGACGTGGGCAATCAGCTCCTGGGCCTCCAGACCGTTGGCCCGCAGGGTATTGCCGGTATCGACCACGTCGATGATCTTGTCGGCCAGGCCCACCAGCGGTGCCAGCTCCATGGAGCCGTACAGCTTGATCACCTCGACCTGACGGCCTTGGGCGGCGTAATAGGCCTTGGCGACGTTGACGAACTTGGTCGCCACGCGCAGCCGACCCTTGGGCTCGGGCACGCCGACGGCACCGGCGGTCATCAGCTTGCACTTGGCAATCTGCAGGTCCAGGGGCTCGTACAAGCCCTGGCCGCCGTACTCCATCAGCACGTCCTTGCCGGCCACGCCGAGATCGGCCGCACCATGCTCGACATAGGTCGGCACATCGGTGGCGCGCACAATCAGCAGGCGCACATCCGCCAGGGTGGTGGGGATGATCAGCTTGCGGCTTTTATCCGGGTTCTCGGTCGGCACAATACCAGCCGCCGCCAGCAGCGGCAGGGTGTCGTCGAGAATCCGACCCTTGGACAGAGCGATGGTCAGCATGAAACAGAAATCCTTTGGCGCGTGGTTCTGGTTAGCCCATGGCCGGCCCGCAGACCGGCTTTTCACTCAATCGGCTGTTAGCCCGGCACGCGGCGGATCTTGGCCCCTAGCAACTGCAGCTTTTCCTCGATGCACTCGTAGCCACGGTCGATGTGGTAGATGCGGTCGATCAGGGTATCGCCTTCTGCTACTAGAGCACTGATCACCAGGCTGGCCGAGGCGCGCAGGTCGGTGGCCATCACTGGCGCGCCTTTGAGCGTCTCGACCCCGGTAACGATGGCGGTGTTGCCCTCGACCAGAATCTGCGCACCCATGCGGTTCATTTCGTAGACGTGCATGAAACGGTTTTCAAACACCGTCTCGATCACCGCGCCAGTGCCTTCGGCAATCGCATTGAGGGAGATGAACTGCGCCTGCATGTCAGTCGGGAACGCCGGATAGGGCGCGGTACGCAGGTTCACGGCTTTCGGCCGCTTGCCATGCATGTTCAGCTCGATCCAGTTGCTGCCGGTGGTGACTTCGGCGCCGGCTTCTTCCAGCTTGTGCAACACCGCCTCGAGGATGGTCGGATCGGTGTCCTTGACCTTGACCCGGCCGCCGGTCGCCGCCGCCGCCACCAGGTAGGTGCCGGTTTCGATCCGGTCGGGCATCACGCTGTAGGTGGCGCCGTGCAGACGTTCGACGCCATCGATGGTGATGGTGTCGGTGCCGGCACCGGAAACCTTGCCGCCCATGGCATTGATGAAGTTGGCCAGGTCGACCACCTCCGGCTCGCGGGCGGCGTTTTCCAACACCGAGCGGCCCTTGGCCAGGGCTGCGGCCATCATGATGTTCTCGGTGCCGGTCACGCTGACGATATCGAAGAAGAAGTGCGCACCGCGCAAGCCGCCTTCCGGCGCCTTGGCCTTGATATAGCCGCCTTCCACGTCGATCTGCGCGCCCATGGCTTCGAGACCGCGGATGTGCAAATCGACCGGCCGCGAACCAATCGCGCAACCGCCGGGCAGGGCCACTTCGGCCTCGCCAAAGCGCGCCACCAGCGGGCCGAGCACGAGGATCGAGGCGCGCATGGTTTTCACCAGCTCATAGGGCGCGACCAGGGTCTTGATGCTGCGCGGGTCGATTTCGACGCTGAGCTTCTCGTCGATCACCGGCTCAATGCCCATGCGCCCGAACAGCTCGATCATGGTGGTGATGTCGTGCAGGTGTGGCAGGTTGCACACGGTCACCGGCCCATCGGCCAACAGGGTGGCCGCCAGAATCGGCAGGGCGGCGTTTTTCGCCCCGGAGATGCGGATTTCGCCATCGAGACGAATGCCGCCAGTAATAATCAACTTATCCATAGGAGTCTCATCGCCCGCAGGCTCAGGTGCGCTCCGCCCAGGCGGCGCGGCTGAAGAATTTCATGGTCACGGCGTGGATGCTGCCATCGGCGATCCAGGGATTCAGGTGGGCATAAACCTGCTGCTGGCGCTTGACCGGGCTCAGACTGGCCAACTCGTCACCAATTAGATTCAACTGGAAGCTACAGCCTTGGCCTTCCACCTCTACCAGGGTACCCGGCAGCTTTGCCTCCAGGAGGCTTCTCACTTCTACAGCCTGCATGCTCAACCTCTATCGACGCCCGCCGCGTGCGGGGTCGGCCATCATACAAAAAAGCCCCCGGCCTGCGAACCCCGTTAGGCGGAGGGCCGGACAATTGCTGCTTATGCCTGCAGCGGCAAGAGTTCGGTCAGGCCACAGACCTGGGCGATTTCGCGCATATCCGTCGGCAGCTCACGCACCACCAGGGATTTGCCCGCCGCCTGGGCATCACGCATAAACGCCAGCAACAGGGCCAGGCCGACGCTGCTGGATTTCTCCACGGCCGCGCAGTTCAGGCTCAGGGCCGCCGCCGCGTGCTGGCCGATCAGCTTGCCGCCAGCCTCGCGCAGGGCCGGGCCGCTGCGATAATCCAGCACCCCGGCCAGCAGCAGCTCACCGCCAGGGGCGAGACGGATACTGGCGCCACTCATGTGCCGCTGGCCTGGGCCGCATCACTCTGCTTGGCCTTGGCCACCACATCGGCCCAGCCATCGATGGTCTTGTCGAGGTTGTTGCCATTGCGCTGCATGGCATCGGCAAACTGATCACGGAACAGCTTGCCGATGTTGATGCCGTTGATGATCACGTTACGCAGCATCCACTGGCCGTTGAGGCTGACCATGGTGTAGGACACCGGGTAGATGGTGCCCTTGCTGTCCTTGACTTCCATGCCCACGCTGGCCCGCTCGGGGTCCTCCATGCGCGCCGGCAATACGCGGATCTCCTGGTTGTCGTACTCCAGCAGGGCATTGCCGTAGAACTGCATCAGGCTGCGTTTGAAGTTGTCCTGAAAGCGCTGCAACTGCTCGGGCGAGGCGCCACGGGAATACTTGACGGTCATGATGCTGCGGGAAATGCCATCGGCATCCACCACCGGGCCGATGATCCGATTGAGCGCGTCATAGAACGCACTCGGATCGGCTTGATAGACCTGGCGATTGGCCTTCAGGTCGGCCAGAAACTGCTCGGTGGTGTGCTCCACCACCTGCTGCGCAGACGGCCCGGCACTGGCGAACAATGGCAGAGCGGCCAGCAACACCAGCAGGCCACGACAAAGGAACGAACGCATGTTGAGCACTCCCATTACTTGCTGTCCTTATTCACGGTATTGAGCAGGAACTTGCCGATCAGATCTTCCAGCACCAGCGCCGATTGGGTGTCGCGAATGGTGCCCTCATTCTTCAGCAGGGCCTCTTCACCACCGACACTGATGCCGATGTACTTCTCGCCGAGCAGACCGGCGGTGAGGATCGATGCGGTGGAGTCGGTCGGTAGGTTATCCACGCGCTTTTGCACTTCCATGGTGACCCGGCCGGTGTAGCTGTCGCGATCCAGATCGATAGCCGTGACCTTGCCGATGGTGACGCCGGCCATGGTGACCTTGGCGCGCACGGTCAGGCCGGCAATGTTGTCAAAGTGCGCATAGAGCTTGTAGGTGTCCGCGCTGTCGGCCACCGACAGGCCGCTGACGCGCAGGGCCAGTAACAACAAAGCCAGCAATCCAGCCAGGAGAAACAGGCCAACACCGATTTCCAGGGTGCGGGTTTGCATCAGAAGTCTCCAAACATTAAGGCAGTCAGAATAAAGTCCAGGCCCAGCACCGCCAGGGAGGCGTAGACCACGGTTTTGGTTGTCGCCCGACTGATGCCTTCCGAGGTCGGCTCACAGTCATAGCCCTGGAACACGGCAATCCAGGTGATCACAAAGGCAAACACGATGCTCTTGAGCACGCCGTTGAGCACATCTTCATGGAAGTTCACGCTGTTCTGCATATTGCCCCAGAACGACCCCTCGTAAACCCCCAGCCAGTCCACCGCGACCATGGCCCCACCCCAGATGCCGACCACGCTGAAGATCAGCGCCAGCAACGGCATGGAGATAAAGCCGGCCCACAGGCGCGGGGCGATGATGTACTTGAGCGGATCGACACCGATCATTTCCAGGCTGGACAGCTGCTCGGTGGATTTCATGTTGCCGATTTCCGCGGTCAGCGCCGATCCGGCGCGCCCGGCAAACAGCAAACCGGTGACCACCGGGCCCAGCTCGCGCAGCAAGGTCAGGGCGACCATCTGCCCTACGGCCTGCTCGGAGCCGTAATCGACCAGAATGTTGTAGCCCTGCAGCGCCAGCACCATGCCGATAAACACCCCGGACACGATGATGATCGGCAGCGACAGCACGCCCACCGAATGCAGTTGCTTGACCAGCAATTGAAAGCCACTGCCCAGGCCATTACGGCCGAGCAAGGCATGCAGCAAAAACAGCGTGGAGCGGCCCAGGGCCTCGACCACCTCGATGCCGGCGCGCCCGAACAGACGAATCCGCTCAAGTGTTGGCAAACTGCGCATCAGCGCCTCCCCAAAAGATCGTCACGGTAATTGGGCGCCGGATAATGAAACGGCACCGGGCCATCCGGCGTGCCCTGCATAAACTGGCGAATCCGCGGGTTATCCGAGTTCATCAGCTCGTCCGGGGTGCCCTGACCGAGCACCTGGCCATCGCCCACCACATACAGGTAATCGGCGATGCTGGCGGTTTCCGCCAGGTCATGGGAGACCACGATACTGGTGATTCCCAGGGCATCGTTGAGCAGGCGGATCAGGCGCACCAGCACGCCCATGGCGATTGGGTCCTGGCCGACAAACGGCTCGTCGTACATCAGAATCTGCGGGTCCAGGGCAATCGCCCGCGCCAGTGCGACACGCCGCTTCATGCCGCCGGACAGCTCAGCCGGGCTCAGCTCGATGGCGCCGCGCAGGCCCACGGCCTGCAGCTTCATCAGGACGATGTCGCGGATCATCTCTTCCGGCAGCTGGGTGTGGACGCGCAGCGGAAAGGCCACGTTCTCGAACACATCCAGATCGGTAAACAGGGCGCCGCTCTGGAACAGCACGCCCATCTGCTTGCGCATGTCGAACAGCTCGGCCCGTGACAGGCTCGGCAAATTCTTGCCATCGACCCAGACTTCGCCCTGGGACGGCTTGAGCTGGGCGGCAATCAGGCGCAACAGGGTGGTCTTGCCGCACCCGGAAGGCCCCATGATGCCGGTGACCTTGCCGCGCGGAATAAAGATGTCGACATTATTGAAAATCTTGCGCGCGCCACGCTGAAAGGTAACCCCCTTCAGCTCGACCGCATTGGCATTCTCGGCACTCATCTGGACTCCTTATGCTGCCGTCATTACTGACGCCGTGCCCGCCACACAGGACACGAACCCATCGCAAGGGCCAGCCCGCCTCCCTAAACAAGCCGCGCACTATACCATCGACCCACAGGCCACCCAAGGCGCAAACCGTGCCTGAACCCGCATTTGCCCGCCACGACAAACAGGGGTGAGTGCAAACGCCTTTGCCGCTATAATCGCCGGCTTTTAATCGCCCGGTACCCCAATCCATGAGCCAGTCCAGCGACCTGATCCAGTCGGCCCAGCGCACCATCCGCCTCGAAATCGAGGCCGTTGAGGGCGTACTGGCGCGCATTGATGGCGATTTTGTCCGCGCCTGCGAGCTGATTTTGGCCAGCAAGGGCCGGGTCGTGGTGGTCGGCATGGGCAAGTCCGGGCATATCGGCAACAAGATCGCCGCCACCCTGGCCAGCACCGGCACCACCGCGTTTTTCGTTCATCCGGCCGAGGCCAGTCACGGCGACATGGGCATGATCACCCGCGACGACGTGGTCCTGGCCCTGTCCAACTCCGGCTCCACCGCCGAGATCGTCACCCTGCTGCCATTGATCAAGCGCCTGGGCATCACCCTGATCAGCATGACCGGCAACCCGGAATCGCCCCTGGCCAAGGCCGCCGAGGTCAACCTGGATGCGCGCATCAGCCAGGAAGCCTGCCCGCTGAATCTGGCGCCAACCTCCTCGACCACCGCCGCACTGGTGCTCGGCGATGCCCTGGCCATCGCCCTGCTGGAAGCCCGCGGCTTTACCGCCGAAGACTTTGCCTTTTCCCATCCGGGCGGCGCCCTGGGCCGGCGCCTGCTGTTGAAGGTCGAGCACGTGATGCACAGCGGTGCCAGCCTGCCGCAGGTGCTGAGCGGCACCTCGCTGCGCGATGCCCTGCTGGAAATGACCCAGAAAGGCCTGGGCATGACCGTGGTCCTGCAGGCCGACGGCAACCTGGCCGGGATCTTCACCGACGGCGACCTGCGCCGCACCCTGGATCGCGGCGTTGACGTGCTCAAGGCGCGTATCGACGAGGTGATGACCGTCCACGGCAAGACCGCCCGGCCGGACATGCTGGCCGCCGAGGCCCTGAAGATCATGGAAGACCACAAGATCAACTCACTGGTGGTGGTCGACGCGCAGGACCGCCCGGTGGGCGCCCTGAACATGCACGACCTACTGCGCGCCGGAGTGATGTAAATGAACCAGGACCTGCAGCAACGCGCCCAGGCAATCAAACTGGCGATCTTCGACGTCGACGGCGTGCTCACCGACGGTCGCCTGTACTTTCTGACCGACGGCAGCGAGTTCAAGACCTTCAACACCCTCGACGGTCAAGGCATCAAGATGCTGATCAACTCCGGGGTACGCACCGCGATCATCAGCGGGCGCAGCACCCCGGTGGTGGAAAAGCGCGCCAACAACCTAGGCATCCAGCACCTGTATCAAGGCCGCGAAGACAAACTGGTGGTGCTCGATGAGCTGCTCGGCGAGCTCGGCCTGAACTACGCTCAAGTGGCCTACCTGGGCGACGATCTGCCCGACCTGCCGGTAATCCGCCGCGTCGGCCTGGGCATGGCCGTGGCCAATGCCGCCGATTTTGTTCGCCAGCACGCCCATGGCGTGACCCAGGCCCGCGGTGGCGAAGGTGCCGCCCGCGAATTCTGCGAATTGATCATGCGCGCCCAAGGCAGCCTCGCCGCCGCCCTCGACGCCTACCTGTAGAGCCAAGCATGCTGAGCAAACTGCGCCGCCCGCTGATCCTCACCCTCATTGCCGCCCTGCTGGCGGCGGTTGGCTACTGGAACATTCGCCCGGAAAGCTTCAATCGCAACCCACCGAGCGCCAGCGATACCAGCGCCATCGACTTCTACGTGATCAACGCCAAGAGCACCCAGTTCCGCGCCGACGGCTCGCTCGACCATGTCATGACCAGCAGCAAGCTGGAGCACATCAAAACCAGCGACATCACCTTGCTGAGCAACCCCGACCTGCTGCTGTACCGCGGCAACGTGCAACCCTGGCACGTGCAAAGCAGCCGTG